>JACPZV010000236.1 GCA_016195295.1 Acidobacteriota bacterium | reverse complement strand
CCTTCGGCGCTTCCGTCGGATCCGCGCCGTCGGTCGGCGCGCCGGTGCCTGACGATCCCAGGAACAACTTGCGGCCGTCCGGGTACGTGATGTTGCGGCCGTTCGCGCGCTTCAGCGAGTGGTCGCGCGTCTGGTAGCCGTCGACGACGATCGCCGTGCCGTAGGCGAGCGAGTCCTTCGTGATGCCGCGGCGGATCAGCGTGTTCGGCGTCCCGCCCTCGACCATCCACTCTTCCTTCGTCCCGTCGGCGTTGGTGATTTCCAGGTGGATCCACGCGTGGGGATTCACCCACTCCACCTTGGTCACCGTGCCCTTGAGCAGCACCGGCTTGTTCGGATCGAACTCGCCGCCAAAGGCATGGTGCGCGCGAAGCGGCGCGACCGCCGCCAGCATCAGACCCACTCCAGCCACTGCCATCAAGATTTTCGTTTGCATCGCGTCCCTCTCTGAAATCAGACCACCGGGCTCCAGTTCTCTCGGCAGCCGTCCCCAATTCTACCGTCGAACGTCGCCCTTCTTCATTCTAAATTCTTCATTCCTCATTCCTAATTCCTCCCGCCGGTCTTCCTCGCTTCAGCTTCCCGCGCACCGCGCAGAATATTGCCCAGCGCGTAATTGCCTTCGTGACACGCGTATTCGTACAGGCGCTCCTCGGTCGCCGGCCACGAAAACTCGCCGGTCCAGGGTTTCTCCCACGTGGACGGATCTTCGACCGTGAAGCGGTAGAGCAGCGTGTTCGCGCCCTTCCGCGTGAAGCGCTCGACGACGTGCAGGTTCTGTGTGGATCCGCGGAACCGGGTCTTGTCGGTGAAATTCGTCGTATCGACGACGAGCGTATCGCCTTCCCAGCGACCCACCGAGTCGCCCATCCACTTGCGGATCGTCGGCGGCAGATGCTCGGCGTTCATCCGCACGATGCGCGCGTCGTGATCCATCTCGTTCAGGATCATGATGTAGTCGGGCGTCTGCACGATCTGGTGCAGGTTGTTGTAGAGCACCGGCAGCGCAGGCGGTCCCGACGTCGAGCCGAAGCCCAGCAGGCACCGCTCGCCGAGCGGACGGCGCTCGGGGTCGTCGTAGGCGCCCGGCGCGGCTTCCAGCCCCGGGTCGTTTTCCCGCGCCTGCTCATCCGACGTCGCCCGTACCACGCGCGCGGCCGCGCGCTGGCGCGCCTCGGGCGTCAACTGCGGCACGTGTCCATCCGGCGGATCGATGACGATGGACGATCGCTTCTGCCCGTCGATCAGGTTGTACTGCGTGCCCGAGTCGATCCAGAAATTGTTGTAGCCGCCGACGTTGCCGGCCGCGCCGACCGATCCGTCGCCGCCGACCGGCGGCGCGTCGCGATCGCCTTTGCTCGGCAGCGAGGCGCGCTCGATACGATCCAGCACTTGCTTCTCCAGTTTCGCTGCCTGCTCGTCGGTCATCACCAGCGGCACGCCCGCGGGCCGTTCGAGCGTCGTCAGCGTCGCCAGGTCGTACACGCCTTGCAGATCCGGATGTCCGTCCGGCGTGCGCGCGGGCATCGATGACGATTTCGCCATGGCCTTTTGCGTTCTCGGGGTGGTGCGACTCTGGCCGGCGACCGACGCGGTCTGCGCCGCGAAAACCGCCCCCACCGCGAGAGCGCCGAGTGACGCGAACAGTCGATGCTTCATCTGCGTGCTCCGTTCGGCGACCTTACTTGATCGGCTTCTTGCGATACTGCCCGTACATCAGCTCTTCGACGAACTCGACGCACTTGAACTCGTCGAGGCGCGCGTTCTTCTCGACGTGGCGGTAGAGCGGCATGCTCATCTTCCACGACCGCGTGAAGACCTTCGGATCCTCGATCGTCGCTTCGTACATGATGACGTCCGGGCTCGTCTTCCGGTAGCGCTCGACGACGTGCAGGGCGTCGCTGTGGAAGTTCCCGGCGCGATCGAACCACGAGTCCTCGTTGAAGCCCTTCACGTCGATGACGAGCGTGTCGCCCTCCCAGCGGCCGACCGACTGGCCCATCCAGGAATCCGTGGGCGCGGGCCCCGGATCTTTTAAATAAACGTTCCGCACGGCGCCGGCGTACTCGTACGCGAAGAAGATCGCCTTGTCGCTCTGGAAGATCTGAAACGGATACGGCATGTAGTTCGCGCGCGGCACGCCCGGCAGGTAGCACTTGACCTCGGGGTCCGACGTGAGCCAGTTCTCCTGGTTCTGCTTCTTCTTCGCGAGCGCCTCGGGCTTGTACGGAATCTCGTTGCCCTCGACGACGCCCGGTCCGCCGGGGACGGCGCCGACCGCTCCGAGCGCAAGCACGGGCGCGGCAGGGACCGGGCCGTACGGTCCCGGTCGCAGCGCCAGCGCGGGACGCGCCATGTGCTCCTGAATGTCGTAGTTGGCCGTGTTCATGGCCTGCCAGATCCCGTTCAGATCGGGCTTGGCAACCGCCGCCACCGGACGCGGCGCCGCGCCGCGACCCGCGGGCGCCTGTCGTCCTGCCGCCGAGCTCACGGCGAACGACAGCATGGCCACGACGGAGACCGCCGCCGCCGCCATCATCAGGCCCTTCAAAGTATTTCGCACGTCAGCACTCCTCAATAATTTATGGTGCTGCGATAGATACACCTGATTTCCTGGAAGGTCAAGGCAGTTCAAGGATTTGAAGCGAACGGCGCGAGGTCTCGGTCAGCAAGGGAAATAGCTGTTGACTTGATGCGTGTCCGCGTCGAGTATCAACGCGCCGTTACGACCCCGGACAGCTGCGAAGATGGAGGACATCATGCGTCGAGTCGTGATGACAGTGACGGCGGCGTTCGTGCTGGCGGCGTTGCTGACGCCCGCGGCGGCGCGCGCGCAGGAGCGCGGCAGCATCGTCGGACTGGTGACGGACGCGTCGGGTGCAGTACTGCCAGGCGTGACGGTGGAGGCGGCGAGTCCGGCGCTGATCGAGCGGATACGAAGTGGCGTGACCGATGGGTCGGGTCGCTTTGCCATCATCGATCTGCGTCCAGGCACCTACGCGGTGACCTTCTCGCTGCCCGGGTTCCAAAGCTTTAAACGCGAGGGCATCGTGCTGGAAGGCGCGTTCGCGGCGACCGTGAACGCCGCTCTGGCTGTCGGGTCGGTCGAGGAGACGGTGACGGTGACGGGGGCGTCGCCAGTGGTGGACCTCCAGAGCACGCAGAATCAGTCGGTCCTCAATCGGAACGTGCTGGACACGTTAATGGCTTCGCGCACCATGGTGGGGGGGGCGAGCCTCGTGCCCGGCGTGACTCAATACACTCAGGGATTCACGAGCACGATGACCATCCATGGTTCGGTCCTCCAGGACCAGCACATCTACTTCGACGGGATGAACATCGGGCAGAACCTGACGCAGTCGGGATTCCAAGGCAACGGCGTCACCGTCAACGACCTCGCGCAGGCGGAGCTGGTGTACGACGCCGGGGAGCAGTCGGCTGAAGTGGCTGCCGGTGGCGTGCGCATGGACTCGATCCCAAAGGAAGGCGGGAACACCTTCTCGGGAGCGACGCGTGTCTTTTTCTCGAAGGAGTCGTTCCAGAACGACAACATCACCGATGAGCTGAGACCTTATATTTCGGAGGGCAACGCCCTGGATTTCCTTTGGGAGACCAACGCGGTGTTCGGCGGCCCGATCCGGCAGAACAAGCTCTGGTTCCTCGTGGCTCTGAGAACGAACCAGCAAAACAACTTGATCCCACTGCCCACCGCGTATTTCCCACAGGGCGGCCGGGCCGAGTCCGGCGGGCCGACGATTCCGTCCACGACCCTTCGCCTGACTTACCAGGCGTCGCCACGCAACAAGATTGTGTTTGCACACTATTACCAGAGGAGTAGTGGGACCCAATTCTTCGACGTCGGCTGTTCGGCCACCAGCTTCAACTCCGTGTCGTGTATTTCGCCGGAAGCCGCGTACTGGCTCCCCGCGCCGCTGAACTACGCCGCCCAGGTGAAGTGGACCTCGCCGCTCACGGGCCGCCTGCTGCTCGAGGTCGGCCAGGCGCTCTCCGTCCCCACGTATAAGTTCAAATACCAGCCCGGAAACGGACCGCTCGATATCCAGCACTCCAACACGTCGACGGGCGTGAAGACCGTGAACACTTCCGTGGCTCCGCAGTCCTACTTCTCCGAAACGTGGAACACCGTCGCGAACCTGTCCTATGTGACCGGATCCCACAACCTCAAGGTGGGCGTGAACCAGAATTGGGGCTATGAAACGAATAAGGCGATCCGCAACGGCGACACGGCGGTGCTGACGTATGTGAACGTGAACGGCGTGCCGACGCCGAGTAGCGTCACGTTGACGAATACGCCGTACACCCAGAAGCGGGAAAACCTGAACGCCCAACTGGGGTTGTTTGCGCAGGACAAATGGACCCTGTCTCGGTTGACGCTCACCTATGGAGGCCGGTTCGACTATTTCAACGCGTCGACGCCTGCGGAATCGGCGCTGGGGACAGAGCTCACACAGGAGGGACGCTTCATCTCGGCGGCGGCACAGGCGGCGCGCGCCAATATCGCCCCTGTCTCGTGCCTGCCGTGCTGGAAGGATTGGACGATCCGAGTGGGCGGGTCGTACGACCTGTTCGGCAACGGCAAGACGGCCCTCAAGGCCAACGTCGGCAAGTTCCTGGGGCAGCAGGCACTGGGGTTGGCGTCGGGGGTCAATCCCCTGTCCGGTCAGACGGACACACGCGCGTGGACCGATCGAGACCGCAACGGGACGATCTTCGACGCCGCCGGCAACGTGCAGTTCAACGAGATCGGCCCGTCAACCAACTTGAACTTTGGTCTGCCGGGCATTGGCGGGACGGTGTTCGATGCGAACCTCCCGCGGAACTACAACTGGGAAGAGACCGTGACGGTCCAGCACGAGCTGCTCCCGAACGTCTCGGTCACGGGGGGCTACTATCACCGGTCGTTCTACAACCGCGGTTACACGACGAACACGCTAGTGAATCCGGACACGGACTATACGCCGTTCACCATCACCGTGCCGGCCAATCCGAACTTGCCGGCCGACGCCGATAAGACGATCACGATGTACAACCTGCACGACGACAAGCGAGGCGTTCGAAACCTCGTGAGCACCTGGTCGACCCACAACACGCAGGTGTACGACGGCATCGAATTCAGCGCCAACGCACGCCTGCCGCACGGCGGCTTCATCTTCGGCGGCGTGACGACGGAGCGGCTGGCGACGGACGACTGCACCGACTTGTCCTTGTCCAATCCCAACAACCGGCGGTTCTGCAACCAGGTGCCGCCGTTCCGAGCGCTCTACAAGGCGGCGGCCGGCTACACCTTGCCGTACGCGGTGAACGTCAGTGGCACGTTCCAGGCACGGCCCGGCATCAGCATCGGATCGTTCTATGTCTTCAATAGCGCGACCGGTGGCACCCCGCTCACGGGCGGCATCACCAGTCTGACCGTCGCCGTCGTCGATCCCACGGCCCGGTACTATGACTACGTCAAGACGCTCGATGCGCGAGTCTCGCGCACGTTCCGGTTCGGGCGAACGCGACTGCTGCCGTTCGTCGAGATCTTCAACCTGCCGAACTTCTCGACGATCTTCACGCGCAACGAGAACATCAGTTCGCTGTATTTCACGCCCGGAACCATCGTCCAGGGCCGGCGGCTGCAGCTCGGGGGGCAAATCGACTGGTAGGGCGCCGGCTGAACCTTGAACCGTGAACCTTGAACCCTGATCGGTGCATAATTAGTCGCGACTTCTGGAGGTCCGAACATGCGACTTGCAACCTGTGCCCTTGGCGTCGTCGGCGTCTTGGCGGGCAGCTTCCTGCGGACAGCGCCCGTGCACGGCGCGACTGTGCCCACCTTTACCAAAGACGTCGCGCCCATCCTTTATAAGAACTGCGCCGAGTGCCATCGCGCGACCGCCATGGCGCCGATGTCGCTCCTGACCTACGACGACGTGCGGCCGTGGGCACGCGCGGTTAAACAGAAGGTCGCCGCGCGGCAGATGCCGCCGTGGGGCGCCGATCCCACCGTCGCCAGATACTCGAACGATGTCAGCTTGAAGCAGGCGGACATCGACACGATCGTCGCGTGGGTCGATGGCGGTGCGCCGCAAGGCAACCAGAGCGATCTGCCGCCCGCGCCGCAGTTCGCCGAGGGCTGGTCGATCGGCAAGCCGGATCTGATCTTCAAGATGCAGCAGCCGTTCACGGTGCCGGCCGATGGCACGGTGCCGTACACCTACGTCACGATTCCCACGAATCTCAAGGAGGACATCTGGATTCGCGGCGTCGAGCTGAAGCCGACCGACCGCCGCGTGGTCCATCACATCATCAGCACCGTAGTCAAAGGCAACGGGAAGCCCGCCGATCCGAAGCCGAGCCTGACGAAAGATCCCTCGCGCAAGGAAATCGGCGGCGGACTGGGCGGTCTCGTGCCGGGCCGGTTGTACGGGCTGTACGAGGAAGGCGTCGCGAGAAAAATTCCTGCGGGTGCCGACATCATCCTGCAGATGCACTACACGACGATCGGCCAGCCCGTGACCGATCAGACCGAGATCGGCGTCGTCCTGTCGAAGGAGCCGCCGGCGAAGATCCGGGCGGAAGGCGGCGGGGCGATTCCCAATCTGATGTTCGCTATTCCGCCCGGCGACCCGAACTACGCCGTGACGGGACAGCAGAAGTTCGATCGCGACACCTACCTGAGCTCGATGTACCCGCACATGCACGTCCGCGGGAAAGACGCGACGTACTCGATCATCTATCCGGATGGCCGCGAGGAAGTCGTGCTGCGCGTGCCGAAGTACGATTTCAACTGGCAGCTGAGTTACAAGCTCGCGGAACCGCAGTTCATGCCGAAGGGCTCGACGTTGAAAGTCGTGATGCACTACGACAACTCGACCGGCAATCGCTTCAATCCGGATCCAACCGCGACCGTCCGCTGGGGCGACCAAACGTGGGAAGAGATGATGCTCGGCTACTACGGCACGATTGAATTGCCCGGTTCGACCGCGACGCGAACGCGACCAAGCGGTGACAGGCGCTAGAACTCGTAGCCCGGGTCCTTTCGGACCCGGCAGCAGTGGGACATGTAGCCCGGGTCCTTTCGGACCCGGCAGCAGTGGGACATGTAGGCCGGGTCCTTTCGGACCCGGCATCATCGGCCGGTCCACAGGACCCGCCCTACACCTGCTTCCAGGTTTCTCCATGCGAAATCGCTTTCTCGTCGTAGCGGCCGTCACGGCTGCGCTGGCGGGGCCGCGTACCGTTCTCGCGGCACAGCAGCCGGCCGCGGGCGGCGCGGCTCGCCCCGCCGAAGCCGGCGTCCAGGCGGCCGGCGGAGGCGCGGTTCTGTTCCAGAACAACTGCGCCACCTGCCATGCCGGCAACGATCCGCGCGTGCCGCCGCTGGCCGCGTTGCGCCAGCGCACGCCCGAGCAGATCGTTGAGGCGCTCGTCACGGGCCCGATGCGGGAGCAGGGCGCCGATCTGACCGACGCGCAGCGCCGCGCCATCGCCGAGTTCCTGACGGGCGGCACACTCGCGACCAGGGCGTCGGCGCCGGCGGCCGGACGCTGCATAACGCCCCCGGGGCCGCCGTCGCTGGATCTCGCCAGCGGACCGCAGTGGAACGGCTGGGGCCCCGGTCTCACCAACACACGCTTTCAGCCGGCCGCGCAAGCCGGGCTGACAGCCGAGCAGACGCCGAAGCTGACGCTTAGATGGGCGTTCGGATTTCCCAATGCGACCTCCGCACGCGCGCTGCCGACCGTCGCGGGCGGACGCTTGTTCGTCGGCAGCAACAGCGGCGACGTCTATTCGCTCGACGCGAAGACCGGCTGCACGATCTGGATGTACCACGCGAAGAGCGCCGTGCGCACCGCGATTGTCATCGGTCCGCGCGGCTCCGGATCCGCTGTCTACTTCGGCGACGGCCGCGCGAATGTCTACGCGCTGGATGCCGTGTCCGGCGATCTGCTCTGGTCGCGCAACGTCGACGAGCATCCCTCCGCGCACATCACCGGGACGCCGACGCTCTACAACAACCGGCTGTACGTGCCCGTGGCGTCTGGCGAAGAAGGGCAGGGCAACAACCCAAGGTATGAGTGCTGCACGTTCCGCGGCAGCCTCGTCGCGCTCGACACGACGACGGGCACGCTCGCGTGGAAGACGTACACCATCTCCGCGGACGCGAAGCCGATCGGCAAGAACGCCGGCGGCACGACGCGCTGGGGACCGTCGGGCGCCGGCATCTGGTCGTCGCCGACCGTCGACGCCAAGCGCGGCGTCGTCTACGCCGCGACGGGCAACATGTACACCGAGCCGCAGCAAGGCACGAGCGACGCCATCATGGCGCTCGATTTGGAAACCGGCGCCACGCGCTGGGTCGCGCAGGTCACGCCGAAGGACGTGTTCGTCGTCGGCTGCAACGCGCCGAATCCCGCGAATTGTCCGGCGGAGGTCGGTCCGGATTTCGACTTCGGCAGCGCGCCGATTCTCGTGACGCTCGCCGGCGGCCGCGACGTCATCGTCGCCGGGCAGAAGTCCGGCGTCGGCTGGGCCCTCGATCCCGATAATCGCGGCGCCGTGCTCTGGCAATACAAAGCGGGGCGGGGCAGCGCGCTCGGCGGCCTCGAATTTGGTTCGGCGGTCGATGCCGAGCAGGCGTACTTCGCGGTCTCGGATACGATCGGCCCGCCGACGATGCAGTTTGACTCGACGCTTCAGCCGGGCGGCCTGCACGCCGTGAAGCTCGCCACCGGCGAGCGCGCGTGGTTCGCACCGCCGCCGCCTGTCAAATGCGCCGCGGGCCGCGGCTGCAACGCCGCCATCCTCGCGGCGATCACGGTCATTCCCGGCGTCGTGTTCACCGGATCGAACGACGGCGGCGTGCGCGGGTTCTCGACGAAGGACGGCGCGCTGCTCTGGGAGTTCGACACGAATCGCGACTTCGAGACCGTGAACGGCGTGCCCGCCAAGGGCGCGTCGATCAGCGGGCCCGGGCCGATCGTCGCCGGCGGGATGCTGTACATCAACTCGGGCTACGGCGCGCTGGGCGGACGGCCCGGCAACGTGCTGCTGGCGTTCGGCGTCGAGAAGTAGCGCGGCCCGCTACAATGGTGCGACCTCTCCTCATGTTCATCGTTGCCGCCGGCGTGACGGCAGCCGCGCCGATCTCCGCGCAGAAGTCGCCATCACCTGATCTCGAAGGCATCTGGAGTTTCTCCACGCTCACGCCCGTCGAGCGCCCCGCGGAGGTCGCCGGTCGTTCCTTTTTCACCGATGCGGAGGCGGCCGCGTTCGAGAAGCGAACGATCGAGGGCGGCGACCGCGATCGGCGCGACGGCGGCGCGGCAGTGGATGTGGCGCGCGCCGTCAACGACTACTGGTTCGAGCGCGGCACGCACGTCTCCACGATGAACGGCCGGAAGCCCTCGTCCATGGTCATGGATCCGCCGGACGGCCGCATTCCTCCCCAGACGCCGGACGCGCGAGCCAGAGCGGCGGCGCGTGTCGCGGACAACCGCGCGCATCCCGCCGATGGTCCGGAGAATCGCTCGCTCCAGGAGCGCTGTCTGAGCTTCAACGCGGGACCGCCGATCCTGCCCGGGCCGTACAACAACTACGTGCAGCTCTTCCAGTTTCGCGACCACGTGATCATTTTCACCGAGATGATCCACGACGCGCGGATTGTGCCGCTGGACGGACGGCCGCACCGCTCGCCGTCCATCCGCCAGTGGCTGGGAGATTCGGTCGGCCACTACGAGGGCGCCACGCTCGTCGTCGACACGACCAACTTCACCGACAAGACGAACTTCCGCGGATCGCGCGAGCACTTGCACCTGACCGAGCGCTTCACGCGTGCCGACGAGAACACGCTCCTCTACGAATTCACCGTCGACGATCCCACCACCTTCACGAAACCGTGGACGGCGATGCTGCCGATGACGAAAACCAACGATCGGATCTTCGAGTACGCCTGCCACGAAGGGAATCACGCGCTGGTGGACATTCTCCGGGGCGCGCGTTTTCAGGAGAAGGCCGGCACGCCGGAGCTCCGTGAACGATGACCCGTGATTTCTGGTGGGCCGCGCTGGTGGCGTTCGCCCTCGTCGCCATCGGCATCACGACTCACGGAGGAGCGCCGCCCGTCAATCAGGCCTACCTCACCAGCTACCCGAGCGACTCGGACGTCTACTTGTCGATGGTCGCCCATCGCGAGATGCGCACGACGCCGCCGGCCCCTGACGATCCGCCGTGGCAACTCTCGAAGATCCGCCTGCCGTTCCGCTATCGGCTTCTCGTGCCGTGGCTGGCGAGTCTGTTGCCGTTCGGGCCGGTGTTTTCACTGGCGCTTGTCAACTGGACGTCGCTGGCCGGCGCGTACGTCTTCCTGCTCCTGACGTGCCGGCGTCTGGGCCTGAGCTTTCTGGTGTCGGCGTGCGGCCTCGCGATCGCGTTTACGTTCGTGTCGCATCTCCCGATCTACTCTGAGCCCTGGCTCACCGACGGGTTCATCCTGCTCGTGGTTTCGGGGATGACGTACGCGTTCGCGATCGACACCTTCTGGGTGTTCGCGGGCTGGGGGCTGGTCGGTCTCTTCGCGCGCGAGGTGCCGGCGGTGTTGCTGCCGATCTGGTGCGTCCGCGACATCAAGCGCGGCACGGCCGTGACCGCGATCGCGATCGTCGCGATCATCGTCATGCGACTCCTTCTCGTGGATCATGTAGGTCCGGACCCGGACGCCGTGGCCATGAACCCGTCGGGGTTGCTGCACGCGACCGTGCACCTTGTCCGCAAGGGACCATCGGGCGCATCGTTCTGGCCCGGGCAGTACTGGCCGCCCCATCACTTGAGACAGCTTGTGACCGACGTCGAGTACTGCTGGGGGTGGGCGTTCGCGATTCTCCCTATCGCCTGGCTGCTGCTACCGCGTGACGCCGCGGCCCGGGTCGGCCCGATCCTGCTCACACTGATGGTCGCCGCGTTCGGCATGTCGCTCATCGCCACGGACGTTCCACGCGAATTCATCGTGCTGCTGCCCGTGGTCGTCGTGGCGTTCGCCGCGGTGATCACCGCGCTGGCGGCGCGGCAGCGCGTGGCGTGGCTGGCGCTGCTGGCGGGGCTTGCGGCCGCGCAGTTCTGTCTGACCGAGTCCAACGTCGTCCTCAGGCAGGAGACGTGGGACGTGTGGTCGACACGCGTGCCGCTGATCAAAATCGGCGTGGCCTGGGCAGTCGTCGCGGCGTTCTTGCTCCGGAGTGAGCTCGCGGGGCGAGTTACATCTCCAGGTTATACGCCTCCTCGCCGTGCTCGGTGAGGTCGAGACCTTCGATCTCCTGCTCCTCGCTCGCGCGCACGCCCACGACGACGTCGGTGATCTTCAGCAGCACGATCGGGCAATAGCACCGAGAGCGCGCCACATGAATTGCGCGGAGTCACGGCTTGGCCAGCCCGTCAGTCAGAGTCGCGAAGCTGACTGACCGAGAGTCCACGTCGTAGGTGGACTCTGATTCCGCCAAGATGCGGCAGACGTCAGCTGAGGATAGCCCATCGTGAGGGACTACTTGGCTGGCGTCTGTCACGCACCAGTCAGCTCCAGCCATTGACAGAGCTGTTATTTGTTATGCAAAATGTTATACATGCAGAAGAATTCGATCTCGGTCCGCGAGCTTCAGCAGAACCTGAAACGGGTCATGGCGCGTGTTGAGCGAGGTCAGGTCATCGAGGTGACGCGCCGCCGCCGCCCAGTGGCGCGGCTGGCTCCAGTGCGAGCCACGGCGCCCGTTTCTCCGTGGCCCGATCTGGATGCGCGTGCCCATGCGGTCTTTGGTGACCGCATCCTCACGCCCGGCGCGTCAGAGGTGCTAACCGAGAGTCGTGGGGAACGGTGACCAGCTACGTCGATTCCAGCGCGCTCGTCGCGGTCTACGTATCTGAACGCTTTTCGAAACTGGCTCGCCGCGCCCTCCGTGCCGTGCCGCAAGTTCCATTTACACAGCTCCATGAGCTTGAGGTGCCGAACGCGTTTGAACTCTTGGTAGGGCGCGCCGTCATGACCCGGCAAGAGTGTCGAACGATTCACGCTCAGCTTCACGACGATATCGAGAATCAGCGGCTGGTGCGCCTCTCCCTCGATCTGGACCGCGTGTTCGCTGATGCGCACGAACTTTCACGGTTGTACGCGTCGAAGTTCCTGGCGCGCAGTCTGGACCTGCTTCACGTTGCGGCCGCGCGCGTCGCGACGTGCACGACATTTATCTCCGCTGACGATCGTCAACTGGCGGTGGCGAAGGCGACAGGACTGACGGTCATTGACATCAAGCGCCGCGTTCAGCGCATGAAACGCTGAGCATTGCCAGGCGAGTCCGAATCTATACCTCGGTCGTTGACGGCTCGGACGGCTCGGGCCGGATTCTGAGGCATCGCGCGGTCTCGCTTCGCTCACCGCGACTTGGCTCGAATCTCAGCTTACATCTCCAGGTTATACGCTTCCTCACCGTGCTCGGTGAGGTCGAGCCCTTCGATCTCCTGCTCCTCGCTCGCGCGCACGCCGACGACCACGTCGGTGATCTTCAAGATCACAATCGTGCCGACGAGCGCGAAGATCCACGCGGCGCCGATGCCGACGATCTGATAGCCGACCTGCGCGAGATTCCCGTCAATCCAGCCGACCGGCAGCGGCCGGCCCTGGGGATCGTGGAAGACGGCGTTGACCGCGCGCGTCGCGAACACGCCCGTCAGCAGCGCGCCCATCGTGCCGCCGGCGCCGTGCACGCCGAATGCGTCGAGCGCGTCGTCGTACCCGAAGAGCCCTTTGACGAAGGTCACCATCAGAAAACAGCCCACGCCGGCGACGAGCCCGATCAGGAGCGCCGGCATCGGCGCGACAAATCCCGAGGCGGGCGTGATCGCCACCAGACCGGCGACCGCGCCGGAGATGGCGCCGAGCGCGCTGGGACGACCGCGCGTCGTCCACTCCGCCGCGAGCCATCCGATCGTCGCCGCGGCCGCCGCGAAGTGCGTCGCGACGAACGCGCTCGTCGCGAGACCGTTGGACGCGAGCGCGCTGCCCGCGTTGAAACCGAACCAGCCGACCCACAGCAGGCACGCGCCGATGAAGCTCAGCACCAGG
>JACPZV010000235.1 GCA_016195295.1 Acidobacteriota bacterium | reverse complement strand
TTCCTGTTCAACACGCTGAAGTCGATCTCGTCGCTCAACCGCACGCACCCCCAGACCGCGCGCATGCTGATCACCAAGCTGTCGGGGCTCTTGCGGCGCCTGATGCGGAGCACGGATCATTTCGTGACGCTGCGCGAGGAGCTCGAGTCGGTGGACGAGTACCTGGACATCGAGGTCGTGCGCTTCGGGCCGCAGCTGACCGTCGACAAGCAGATCAGCCCCGCGACGCTCGACGTCATCGTCCCGAGCATGCTGCTGCAGCCGCTCGTCGAGAATTCGATCAAGCACGGCCTGGCGCGAAAGGTCGGCGGCGGCCGCATCACGATCAAGACGCTCGTGCGCGACGGCCATGCGGTGATCGAAGTACACGATGACGGCCTCGGGATGTCCGAAGAGCGGCTCGAGCAGGCGTTGAACGACGGCATCGGATTGAGCAACGTCAACGAACGCCTGCGGACGATCTACGGCGCGAACTACCACCTCAAGCTCACGAGCGTCCCCGGCCAGGGCACGTGCGCGCGCGTCGAAATTCCCGAAATGGCGCTGCCCGAGCGAGTCACGGCGTGATGGTCGACCTGCGCGCCGTGCTGGTCGACGACGAGCAACTGGCCCGCGACGAACTGAGTTATCTGCTGGGCCAGGTCGGTGGTGTGGATGTCATCGGTCAGGCGGGCAACGGCGTCGAAGCGCTGGCGGCCATCGATCGGTTGAAGCCCGACGTCGTGTTCCTGGACGTGCAGATGCCGGGTCTCACGGGCTTCGAGGTCGCGCGCCGGATGCTGAGCACGCGCAGCCGCTCGCACATCATCTTCGTCACCGCGTACGATCAGCACGCCATCGAAGCGTTCGAGGTCAACGCGGTGGACTACTTGTTGAAGCCGGTCGATCCCGCGCGCCTCGAGATGGCCATGGATCGCGCACGTCGCCGCATCGCGACCGATCGCCAGCCGGATCAGGTGGCCGGCGGACAGGGGGTGAATCAGGCCGAGCTGGAAAAGCTCATCGAGCTGGTCAGCCAGCGTCAGAGCCGGCGCGAGCGGCTCGCGATCAAGGTCGGCGAGCGGTTCCTTCTCGTGCAGGCCGAAGAAATAATTTATGCGTCGCTGGCCGACGAAGGGATTACCGTGGTGACCGGGCAATTGAGAGGCACGTCCAACTACCGCTCGCTCGACGAGCTGCAGGATCGGCTCGACCCGAGCGTGTTCTGGCGCGTGCACCGATCGCATTTGGTGAACATCAACAAGATCAAGGAGATCGTCCCTTGGTTCAGTCGCAATTTCCTGCTGCGGATGAAGGACGACAAGTCCACGGAAATCCCGGTGAGCCGCACGCAAACGCGCCGGCTGCGGGAGTACCTGAAATTGTAGGGCCCGCGGTCGCGAAGCCCTTTCAGGGCCGCGAGGAGGGCACCCCGGAGATGCAGATGACGCTCGAGATCGAGCCGCCGGGGACGCGGCCTCCCACGCCGCCGGCACCTCAGGCGGCTCCGCCCGATCTGCGGCTGACGGGTCCCGGCGTCCGCCTGGCGCAGGTGAAAGAAGAGTTCGTCGCGTGGGTGAAGACGCTGATGTCCGCCGCGGTCTACGCGGTGCTCATCGTGACGTTCGGATTTCAAGTGGCGCGCGTCGAGGGTCAGAGCATGGCGCCCACGCTGGAAGATCAGGACCGTCTCATCGTCAACAAGCTGGTGTACCGCATCGGCGAACCGCGCCGGGGCGATATCGTGATGCTCTATTACCCGCTCAACCCCGACAAGTCGTTCGTCAAGCGCGTCATCGCCGAGGAGGGCGACACGGTGCGCATCGTCGACGGCCGGGTGTACGTGAACGACATTCCGCTCAAGGACGATTACGTGCCGTCCGAATTCCGCAGCCACGACGACTGGGGCCCGCAGGTGATTCCCGAGGGCTACTACTTCGTCATGGGCGACCACCGCAACAACAGCTCGGACAGCCGCCACTGGGGCATGGTGCCGAAGAGGTACATCATCGGCAAAGTGCAGCTGCGGTGGTGGCCGGTGCCGACCGCGCGCGTGTTCTAGAGACCAGAGGCTGGGGACTAGAGGCTGGAGATTCGACCCGCCGTGACCGCTGTCGCCCCAGTCCCTAGCCTCCAGCCTCTCGCCTCTGCTCGCGCGCGCTATCAGGACGTCTCTCGCGTGCTCGTGCGCGTGCTTCTCCTGAATCTCGCCGTGGCGCTGGCGAAAATCGCCTTCGGCTACGCGAGCGGCGCCATCAGCGTGCTCTCGGACGGGTTCCATTCGCTCACCGACGCCGCGTCGAACATCGTCGGCCTGGTCGGCGTACACGCGGCGGACCGGCCGCCGGATGCCGACCATCCGTACGGCCACCGCAAGTACGAGACCGTCGCGGCCGCCACGGTGACGGTCTTCCTGCTCCTCGTCGTCGTCGAAGTCCTGAGGAACGCGTTCAATCACCTGACCGGGCGCGCCGCGACGCCAGAGATCTCGCTCGCGAGCTTCGGCGTGATGCTCGGCACGGTGGCCGTCAATCTCGTGGTGATCGCATACGAATCGCGCGAAGCCGGGCGACTCGGGAGCGAAGTGCTGCTGGCCGATGCGATGCAGACGCGTGGGGACGTGTGGTCGTCTGTGACGGTGATCGCGGCGCTGGTGGGGGCCCGGGCCGGTATGCCCATCCTCGATCCGCTCGCGGCGCTCGTCGTCGCCGGTTTCATCGGCTACGCGGGCTATCAGATTGCGCGCGCGACGACGGGCATCCTCAGCGATCGGATTGTGATCTCAGACGTCGATCTCGAGCGCGTGGTCATGAGCGTTCCCGGTGTGCTCGGCTGCCATCAGATCCGGACGCGCGGCGCGGCCGATCACGTCTTTCTCGATCTGCACGTTTGGCTCCCGCCGTCGATGCCTCTGATCGACGCGCACGATCTGTCGCACGTCGTGAAAGACAAGTTGATGACGCGCTACCCGCAGATCGCGGACGCGATCATTCACATCGAACCGCCGCCCGGAAGACCGGGCGAGGCGAGTAGGGCAGGTAGGTCAGGTGAGGCAGGTAGGTAAATACATTCCTCCCCCCACCCGCCCCACCCGCCTTATCCGCCCCTCTTCACCAGTCTTATCTCGAACACCTTCGGCCAGAGCTTGCCCGTGATGAACAGGCGATCGCGGGCCGCGTCGTAGGCAATGCCGTTGAGTACGTCCGTCGACGCGCGTTCGGCGAGCGTCAACAGTCCGCGCAGGTCGATGTAGCCGGCGACGCGACCCGTGTCGGGCGCGATGCGCGCGACGTAGTCCGTGGTCCAGACGTTGGCGAGAATCTCGCCCTTCACGTACTCGAGCTCGTTCAGGTTGCGGAGAGGCGCGCCGGCCGCGGTCACCTTGATGCGCCGCTTCTCGGCAAACGTTCCCGGATCGAGCACGCGCAATTCGTCGGTCCCGTCGCTCATGATCAGATTCGTGCCATCGTGCGTCAGCCCCCAGCCTTCGCCGGCATATGCGAACCGCTTCTTCGGCTCGAAGGTGGCGCGGTCGTAGACAAACGCGACGTGCGACTGCCAGGTGAGCTCAATGAGATCCGATTTCAGGACGGCAATGCCCTCGCCGAAGTACTCGGGAGCCACGTCGCGCTTCTGCAGCACTTTGCCGGACTCGAGCGCCACTTTCCTGATGGACGACTTCCCGTTCAAACCCGTGCCTTC
>JACPZV010000234.1 GCA_016195295.1 Acidobacteriota bacterium | reverse complement strand
TGTGCTCGTCGGCCTGGGCCTCCTCGCCGAGATGCTCACGAGGATTTATCTCGACGGCCGCCACCGTCGCATCTACACCGTGGCACGCACGAACCAGGCAGCCGTGCGACAGGTGTGGGGACCGCGTCCGCTGTCGTCCCCCTCGACCGGAGTCCGGCAATGACATCGAGCACAGTCGCGGTCGCCGTCGCAGCCGGTTTTCTCATCGGCGGTTCACGCATCGGGGTCGTGGCGGGAGCTCCACCCCAAATAAGGCAACGGCCGGCGGCAGCGACCGCACAACATCGCTACACGATGACGGCTCGCGTCCGACCGTTGATGCTGTTCTGGATCAGTCGCAGCGGCGTCGGCAACGCGACCGTGACGTGGCGGCGGTCGCCAGGCGAGACGCAGTACTCGCTGCTGATCGGATCGGACCCCGATCGAGCGCCGCGACGGATCAACCGTTGGGGCTACATCGAGGAACAGGTGCGCGGCGCCGACGCGAGTCTGATCGGCCTCATGACCGAGTCCGATGAGGACTCGATCGAGGATGCGGAGGCGGGCCTGAGGAAGCAGGCGAACGGGCAGCACACGTTCAAGGTCATCCGGGCGACGATCAACGCGGATCAAGCCCGATCGGTCGTGACCACGATCAGCACCCCCGAGGACTACAGCTTCCACAAGGTCCGCACGGTCCTCGAGCTGGCCGAGCGCGAATCATCAGGAGGAAACCCCCGCGTGGTGCCGTTGCCCGCCGGGACGCGTCCTGGCTTCTTGTCCGCGCTCGCCGAGCTGGTTCATGCGGGCGTCGAAAGCGTCCACACGTCCGGCAGGATTCGACCAGCCGCGGCGATTGCCTATATCTACCACGGCAAGATCTACGAGCTGCGTGCGACCCGCGCGCAGTGGCTGCCCGAACTCCTCGTGGGCACGACGCACTACGGGCGTGTCATCACCACCGAGTTCGCAATCACCAACACCTCCAGCCGCGAAACGACCCGATTTTCGATGAGCTACGGCACCGACGGCCCGCTCGCGGAGATCCCGATCACGATGACGTACCGGCCGCGGTGGTGGATGCAGGTCGACCTCGCGCTCGATGACGGCACCGGCCCGCTGGTGGTCGCCGAGAGGACAGGTCAGTGAGATCGCTCGCGCCATCCGCACGCGCGCTGACGCTCCGCCGCCTGCTCGTCACGCTGATGACGCTGATCGGCGTCTGGCTGTTCGCGCGGGCGATGCAGACGCTCGGCGTTGCCCAGATCCGTGACGGCCTGACCCGAGTGGGGTGGGGCTTCGCGGTCCTCCTCCTGCTGTCTGGAGCACGCGAAGCGATGAGAACGCTGGCGTGGACGCACTCGGTCGAAGGCCCGGCGCGGCTCGGCTTTGTGCAGGCGTTCCGCGCGCGACTCGCGGGCGAAGCGATCGGCACGCTCCTCCCCATGGGCATACTGGCCGGCGAGCCGGCCAAGGCGGCACACGTGGGCCGCCAGGTCCCATTCGGTGCGGCATTCGCCGGGCTCGCCGTCGAGTTCGCATTCTACGGCGCCTCGCTGATTCCCCTGATGGCGGCCGGCGGCATCCTCGCGCTCGTGAGCACGGCCAAGTTGCCAGCGGGCACGCGACCGCTGATGCTAGGGGGGCTGCTCGCGACGGCTGCCGTCGTCGTCGCGGTCGTGCGAATCAGACGAAACCATGCCGGCGAGACGACAGTCGGTGCCGTCACTCGTGGCGGCCGTGTCAAGCGTCTGATCGCGCAGGGCACATCGGCCATCCGCCGCGTCGCAGATCTCGTGCTGGGGTTCAGCGCGCGCCATCCGGAGCGTCTGCGCCCGATTCTCGCGTACGAAACCGCGTATCAAGTGCTCGCCGTCGCCGAGGTGTACCTCACGCTGCGGCTCATCAGCCCCATCCCGCCCACCTTGGCATCAGCGGTGGTGCTCGAGACCGTCGGCCGCGCGATCACGATCGCGTTTCAGGCGTTGCCGCTGCGAATCGGCGTCGACGAGGCCGGGGCCGCCCTGTTCGCCGGACGCTTGGATCTGGGGACCGGAACGGGGATCACGCTCGCGCTCGTCCGCAAGCTGCGGCTGCTGTTTTGGAGTGGCATCGGCCTCCTGCTGTT
Source organism: Acidobacteriota bacterium (assembly GCA_016195295.1). GTDB lineage: Bacteria > Acidobacteriota > Vicinamibacteria > Vicinamibacterales > CAVVIG01 > SRVP-36. Next base: position 2,734 of record JACPZV010000234.1, on the reverse strand, counting down.
GGGACACCCAGCGCCGGCCGTCACGGCGGCATCGAGGCCTGAGGCGTCGGGCAGTCAACCATGTGTGATCGCGCCGGTCGATGTGCGCGCGTGAGGAGCCGACCATGAATGCTGTAACCAACAATCCGCTCGCGGCCACGCTGCTCGATCGCATTGAGCGATCGGCCGTGCGCTCGGGCGTCATCGGTCTGGGGTACGTCGGTCTGCCGCTGGCCGTCGAGCTGGCCCGGGGCGGCTGCGCCGTCACCGGCCTGGACATCGACGCGAAGAAGGTGGACGCCGTCATGCGGGGCACGTCGTACATCCCCGACGTACCCGACGGTGATCTCGCCGCATTGGTCGCCGGAGGACGTCTCCGCGCAACGACTGACTTCTCGGCACTGCGCGATCTCGTCACGGTCAACATCTGTGTGCCGACGCCGCTGAGAAAGACAAGAGACCCGGATGTCTCCTACATGGTCTCGGCCGTGGAGCAGGTGGCCGCGCACCTTCACCCTGGGATGCTGGTGATCCTCGAGTCGACCACCTATCCCGGGACGACCGAAGAGCTCGTGCAGCCGATGCTCGAAGCGACTGGACTGGAAGCCGGCCGCGACTTCTTCTTGGCGTTTTCGCCTGAGCGGGTCGATCCTGGCAACCCCCGCTTTCACACCGCCAACGTGCCAAAAGTCGTCGGGGGCACCACGGAGACGTGTACGGCTCTCGCGACGGCGCTCTACCGGCGCTCGATCAAACACGTCGTCACGGTCGGCTCGCCAAAGGCGGCCGAGATGGTCAAATTGCTCGAAAACACCTTTCGCGCGGTGAACATCGGACTGGTGAACGAAATTGCCATGATGTGCGACACGCTCGGCATCGATGTCTGGGAGGTGGTGGACGCTGCGGCGACGAAGCCGTTCGGTTTCATGCCGTTCTATCCGGGCCCCGGACTCGGAGGCCACTGCATCCCGATCGATCCGTTCTACCTAAGCTGGAAGGCCAAACAGAACGGGTTCGACGCGCGCTTCATCGAGCTGGCGGGTCAGGTGAACGGCCACATGCCGCACTACGTCGTCGCCAAGATCAGCGATGCCCTCAACACGCGCCGCAAGGCCATCAACGGTGCGCGCATTCTGGCCCTCGGAGTGGCCTACAAGCGCGATGTCGACGATGTGCGGGAGTCACCGGCGCTCGACGTCATGAAGACGCTGCAGGAAAAGGGAGCGGACGTCGCGTATAGCGATCCGCACGTGCCAGTGCTCGCGGCGCACCTGTGGGGCGGCCCGCATCCGCTTGAATCGCTGCCGCTCGACGCCGAGGTGCTCGAAGAGTTCGATTGTGCCGTCATCCTGACCGACCACCGGGCGTTCGACTACGAGCTGATCGTCGCGCACAGCGATCGGATCGTCGACACGCGCAATGCCCTCGGTGCGCGGTCCACGCCGGCGATCGTCCGGCTCGGCGCCCCGCTGCGGGCCCACGGGCGGCTCCAGGAGGATGACCGCGAGGCCAACCGGTCGCGACGATCAGAAGCCCAAAAGGCTCCACGTCGGCTTAGACGGAGGGCGCCGAGGCCGGAAATTCCGATCAACTCGAGGCGGTGGGTTTCTGTGTCGGTGTCTGACGGTCGTCATCGTCAAGACCACTCTCGGTGACCAATGAGATTCATTCCGCTCCTTCTGGCGTCGTTTCTCGTCCAGTCTCCCGGCCCGTCGTTTCTTCGCAGTGCTGAGCCAGTCGCGTTCACCCGCAACGGGAATCATATTGACGTGCGGATCGGGGCCCGCGCGTTCACCACGTATCACGTTGACCCAGCGGTCGCCAAGCCGTATCTCTCCCCGCTCCGAAGTGCCCAAGGCACGGTCGTCACGCGCGGGTTCCCGATGATCACCGACATCGCAGGCGAAGACCATGACGAGCCGCATCAGCGTGCGATGTACTTTGCGCACGGCGACATCAACGGATTCGACTTCTGGGGAGAAGCTGCGTTTTCACAATGGAGCGATCACTCGATCGCCACATTTGGTCGCACCGTGCTTCGCACGCTCGATGAGATGCGAGGTGGTCCCGATTTCGGCACGCTTCGGGCCACATTCGACCTCGTGACGCCTCAGGGCACCATAGCCGAGGAGATCCAAACGTACCGCTTCGAAGGAGATGGGCAGTCGAGGATCATCGACTGCACGTTTCTGGTTCAGGCCAATCGTGGCCCGATCACGATGGCCGACACCAAGGAGGGAACGTTTGCCATCCGCGTCGCCAAGGCGTTGGACTCCCCTCCGGGCCACATGGTGAATTCGAAGGGCGCGCGCGGGGAGAAGGCCATCTGGGGCAAGCGGGCCGAGTGGGTGGACTATTACGGACACGTCGCCGGCGAAGATGTCGGCATCGCGGTCCTCGATCACCCGCAGAACCTGCGTGCACCCACATCGTTGGCTTCGACGTCCGCGGACACTCGCGGCCTGCGACTGCGGTGACGAGCGTTTTGGAGCCGGCGGGTCGCGCCGACGAGGAACTGATGCTGATCTACCAGTCGGGCGACCGCGAGGCCTTTGACGAGTTGTACAAGCGGTACGCGAAGCCGATCTACAACTTCCTTCGACGCGCTGCGCAGCGACCTGACGCCGCCGACGATCTGTGTCAGAAGACCTTTCTGAAACTGCACATCGGTCGGCATCGGTACCGGCCGCAGGCGCCGTTCCGATATTGGATCTTCACGATCGCGCGCAACGTGCTGCGTGACGATGCGCGAGAG
>JACPZV010000233.1 GCA_016195295.1 Acidobacteriota bacterium | reverse complement strand
GCGCGAGCATCGCGCCGGCGATCTCGTCGTCTTGATGTCGAACGGCGGATTTGGCGGCATTCACCAGAAGCTGCGGCGGGCGCTGGCGTGCCTGGAATGAGTGTCCCGCGCGTCGTGGCGGCGGGGGACTCCGCCTTGGTCGTCGAGTTCGACGCGCACGTCGATCCCGTCATCAACGACCGCGCCATTTCGCTCTCGGACGCGATTCGATCCGCGGGAATCGGCGGCATTCGCGACGTGGTCCCCACGTATCGATCGGTCGCCGTGTATTTCGATCCCTTGCGCACGGACTACGACGCGCTGGTGAAGCGCGTCGAGCGCGAAGCGTCAACACCGTCGATCCAGCCGGGGACCGCTCGTGCGCTGCTGCGCATCCCCGTGTGCTACGGCGGGGACTTCGGTCCGGATCTCGCAGGCGTGGCGGCCTTCGCTCGCCTGAGCGAGCAGGAAGTCGTCGGGCTGCACGGCGCATCGACCTACCGCGTGTTCATGCTCGGGTTCGTTCCGGGGTTTGCCTACATGGGCGTTGTCGATTCGCGCATCGCGATGCCGAGGCGCGCCACGCCGCGCGTGCGCGTCCCGCTGGGGTCGGTGGGAATCGCCGGCGCGCAGACCGGCATTTATCCCGCCGAGACGCCGGGTGGCTGGCAGGTGATCGGTCGTACGCCAATCAAGCCGTTCGATCCGCAGCGTGTCGAGCCGTTCCTTCTGCAGGCCGGTGATGCCGTGCGGTTCGACGCGATCAGCCGGGAGGAGTTCGACCAGTGGCCATCCGCGTGATCAAGCCCGGCATGCTGACGACGATTCAGGATGCAGGCCGATGGGGCTTTCAGGCTCGCGGCGTGCCGGTGGCCGGCCCGATGGATTCGGTGTCGCATCGCGTCGCGAACGCGCTCGTCGGAAACGATCCTGGCGCCGCCACGCTCGAGATCACGCTGCTCGGGCCCGAGCTCGAGTTCGAAAGCGAACGAGTGGTGGCGGTGGCCGGTGCCGAGTTCGAGCTCGCGCTGGACGGCCGTCCCGCGCGGGTGAACGCGCCGTTCGTCGTCGCTGCGGGATCGCATCTGCAGTTTGTGGCGAGGCGGCGCGGAACACGCGCGTATCTCGCGGTGTCCGGCGGCGTGGCCACGCCGATCGTGCTGGGGAGCCGCGCGACGCATCTTGTCAGCGCGATGGGCGGATGCGGTGGACGCGCGTTGAAAGCGGGAGACCGACTGCCGCTCGGCGACTCCGCGCCTGGGGCGACCAGCGCGCACGCGCTCGCCGCACCGGTCGTCGCGCTTCCGGAGGGTGACGCGACGCTGCGCGTGTTGCCGGGTCCACAGGACGACTATTTCGCGGCCGACGCGCTCGATGCGCTGCAGTCGGCGCCCTACGTCGTGGGCCCGAATTCGGATCGCATGGGTTTCCGTCTCGAAGGTCCCCGGCTCGCGCACGCGCGCGGCGCCGACATCATTTCCGACGCCACGCCGCTTGGCGCTCTGCAGGTGCCGGCATCGGGACAGCCAATTCTCTTGATGGCCGATCGGCAGACGACCGGCGGCTATCCGAAGATCGCCACCGTCATCACTGCTGACATGGCCACCGCAGGACAGCTCGGACCGGGCGACGCCATTTCGTTCGTCGCGTGCACCGCGCGCGACGCGCTGGCGGCGCTCATCGCGCAGGAACGTGCGCTCATGGCGCTCGAAGCTGATGGAGGTCGTGTCCGGCTTTAAGCGGACGCGGACCATGGACGTCGCTGCGGTATTTTGCGAGCGCTTGGGGCCAGGTCGCCTTCGCGGCCACGTGCCGCTCGCGCCACTCACCACGTTCCGCGTCGGCGGACCGGCGGAGTGGTTCATCGAAACGCGAAGCAGCGACGAGATCGTCTCGTCGTTGAAGCTGGCGCACGATCTCGGCGTGCCGGTGACGCTGCTCGGCGGCGGCTCGAACGTCCTCGTCTCGGATGCCGGCCTGCGCGGACTCGTCATTCGGCCGCGAGGTGGACACGTGCAGCTCGTCGACGACCGGCACGCGCGCGCCGACGCGGCAGTGACGATCAACGGTCTCGTCCGCTGGACGATCAACCACGGGCGCGCCGGGTTGGAGGCGTGGGCGGGCACGCCGGGCACCGTGGGCGGCGCGATCTTCGGCAACGCGCACTTCGGCGGTCAGCTGATTGGAGATCTTGTGAACGAAGTGCGGCTCGCCTCGCGCGATGGCGCGACGGTCGAGGTGCCCGCGTCGGCGATGGCATTCGAGTACGATCGCAGTCGGCTGCAGGACTCGGGCGAGATTCTTCTGTCGGCAGAGTTCCGCGTGTCGCCGGGTGATCCGGTGGCGCTTCGAGCCACGGCGCGCGGATCGCTGGCGTTCCGCAAGCGCACCCAGCCGCTCGACACGCCGAGCGCAGGCTGCGTGTTTCAAAATCCGCAACCGGGTCGCGACGCGGTGCCGGCCGGCATTCCGTGGTCAGCAGGCGCGCTCGTCGATCGCGCGGGGTTGAAGGGCACGTCGGTCGGCGATGCTCGCGTGTCGCCGGCGCACGCCAACTTCATCGTCAACGACGGCCGCGCGACGGCGGCTGAGATTCGTCAACTCGTCCAGCGATGCCGGCGGGCAGTAGGCGAGCAATTTGGTGTCGAGTTGCGGGAAGAAATCGTCTACCTTGGCCACTTCGACTAACGACTAACGACTAACGACCAACGACCAACGACTATCGACTACCGACTATGTCCACGCTCCTGATTGAAGGTCGCCAGCGCCTCTCCGGTTCCGTTGACGTCGAGGGCAACAAGAACGCGGCGCTGCCGCTGCTGGCCGCCTGTCTGCTGACGACGGAGGAGTGCGTGCTGACCAATGTGCCGCGCATCAGCGATGTGGAGGTCATGGCGCGGCTGTTGCTCGATCTCGGTGCGGAGGTCGAGGGCATCGGAAGCACGACGCTGCGGATCAGGTGCCCCGAGGTCGTCAAGGACGAGCCGGACGCGACACTCGTGGGCCGGCTGCGCGGTTCCGTTCTCTTGCTTGGACCGCTTCTCGCGCGACGTGGGCGGGCCCATCTTGCCCCGCCCGGCGGCGATTTTCCGGCTCGCCGCACGATCGCCACGCACCTGGAGGCGCTCGCGGCGATGGGCGCTCGACAGCTCGAAGGCGCGGGGCACGTCCTTGACGCGCCGGACGGCCTGCGCCCCGCGTCGATGTACTTGTACGAGGCGTCGGTCACCGGCACCGAGACGGCGCTGCTCGCGGCGATCGCGGCGCCTGGCGTCAGCGAAATCCGTCACGCGGCGTGCGAGCCGCACGTGGTCGAGCTCTGCGATTTTCTCTTGCACCTTGGCGCCGGAGTCAGCGGCGCTGGTACGTCCACGATTCGCGTCGAAGGTGGCAACCGGCTGCACGGTGCGCGCCATCGCCTGTGGG
>JACPZV010000275.1 GCA_016195295.1 Acidobacteriota bacterium | reverse complement strand
GCCGCGCACGCGCTGGTCGAGACCTACGCCGTGCTGACACGGCTGCCCGCGCCCCATCGACTCGCGCCAGCGGACGCGTGGGCACTGGTGAACGCGAATTTCGTGAAGCGCGCCGCGGTCGTCGCCCTGACCGGCGCGGCCCACACGAGCCTTCTCGAAGGGTTAGCCGCAACCGGAATCGGCGGTGGCCGGACGTACGATGCCGTGATAGCGGCCTCTGCCAGACACGCCAAGGTCGGCGCGCTCCTGACATTCAACCCGCGACACTTCGATCCGCCTCCTGAAGGCGTGGCAGTCGTCCAGCCGTCTGCGTGAACCGCTCGCCTATTGCGACCGTGCGGCGGGAACGGTCACTTACCGATCTCGGTAATGGCAAGGTCACGACGCTCGCGAAGACGATTCTCGTGTGCTAGAGTTCACTCGATTTCCGCTGGCCGACTATCGAATGCGGTCCAGGAAAACGTTGCGCTCCCGACCCCAACGAGGAGCAACCATGAGAAGCCCGATCGGCCGGTTATCGCCACAACGATGTTTCGGGATAGTGGCCTGCGCGATGTTGCTGATGGCCATGAACGGCCACGCGCTCCCCGCCCTGAAGGCGCAGTCGGCGCAGTCAGCCCCACCGGCGGCCACCGTTCCGGACCTCGCCGGCGTCTGGGACGGGACGCGCCGGGCGCACCCGGTCAACGGTCCGACTGTTCCCTGGGCTCGGACCGTGCCTGAGGGGACGATCCTTCCTGACGGCACGCCAGCCGACAAGAACTACGTGTCGAATTTTCCGGTGCTGAACGAGAGAGCCCTGGCCTTCCAGAAGATATTCGATGAGCCGCTCTCACCGAAATACGACTGCCAGCCGTCCACGCCGCCGGCTCTCGAGTTCGACCCGTTCAACATGGAGCTCGTGCAGTGGCCGGATCGGGTCCTGCTTCGCTACGAGAAAGACGATCAGCTCCGTACGGTATGGCTCGACGGACGACAGCCCACGTCCCGCGATTATGGCGTTCAAGGATTCTCGGTAGGTCACTACGAATCGAACGCGCTCCTGGTGGAAACCACCCACTACGTGTTCGACGTAACCGGATTTGACGACTACAACGGGATTCCATCGTCCCAGCAGAAAAAGGTGACGGAGCGCTACTGGCGCGACGGCGACCAGTTGAAGGCCACGGTCACCGTTGAAGATCCGATGTTCCTGAGAAAGCCGACTTCATACACGATGCGATGGCTGCCTGCGCCGAAAGGATACACGCTGCAAGCGTTTGACTGCGATCCCGAAGCGGCACGGCTGTCGGTGCAGTTCATTCCGCCGAGGTACAAATGAGGATTTTATTTGCATCTGTGCTGACCGTCGGATGCCTGGTGCGCGTGACGCCTGTTCTGGCCCATCATTCGGCCGCCGCGGCCTACGACGAGACGAAGCGCGTGGAGGCTCAGGGGACCGTCACGAGAGTCCTCGTGAAGAACCCGCATTCGTGGGTGTTCCTCGAATCGGCCGACGACAAAGGTCAGAAGATTGAGTGGCAGATCGAAATGGGCGGGGTGCCGTCAATGGCCTGGGCGAAGGACGCGCTCCCGATTGGGACGGCCGTCAAGGTCGTGGGACATCCGTCTCGAGCCGCGGGCTCGCACGGCGTGACAGGCGCGACGTTTACGAAGGCGGACGGGACTCCGATTGGACCTCGCGGAGGGCGAGGTGAATACACTCCCCGGTGACGGACTTTGCCGCGTGGCTGCAGGGCTCGGCGGTCGGAGTGTGGACGCGCGAGTCGCCCTCCATCTGGGCCTATCCGACCGTTCTGATGCTCCACACCGTGGGCCTCGGCGTGCTCGTTGGCGCGAACGCCGTGATTGACTTCAGGCTGCTCGGGTTCGCGCCGCGCCTGCCGATTCCATCGCTGGCTCCCTTGTACCGTTTCATGTGGGGCAGCTTCGCCATCAATGCGGTGACCGGCGTCATGCTGTTCGCCAGCGATGCGACGACGAAGGCCAAACAGCCGGTCTTCTACATCAAGCTGACGCTCATCGCACTGGCGCTGGTTGTCACTGCGGTCATCCGACGGACGGTGGAGCGCGGGCCCGCGCTGCGCGACGCGGACCTGAGCGCGGGGCCAACCAGACGCCTGGCGGCACTGTCGCTGCTGTTGTGGGCCGGAGCCATCACCGCGGGGCGTCTGATGGCGTATCTCTGAGCGACCAACACCATGGACGGGTTTGTCGCCTGGTTGGAAAGCACGACGCTGTCGCGGACCATCGTCCACTACCCCTGGATCTGGCCGATCTGCGAAATCATTCATTTTATCGGCCTGACGCTGGTGATCGGGATCGCCGGCTTCTTCGACCTGCGGCTCATGGGGTTCATGAAGCGCGTCCCCGTGTCAGCGGCGAGGGACCTGATGCCGCTGGCGATTGCCGGGTTCCTCCTGAACCTGACGACCGGCGCGACTTTTTTCATCGGCGCCCCGCACCAGTACGTGGGCAACGTCGCCTGGTGGGCGAAGGTGTTCTGTCTCGTCCTCGCCGGGCTCAACGCGATGTTCTTCGCGACGACCGTCGGCGCACGCACCATGACTCTCGGTGCGGGTGACGACACGCCGCGTTCCGCGAAAATCGTCGGCGCCGTGTCGCTCGTTTCGTGGCTGGGCGTTCTCTACTGGGGCCGCATGCTGCCGTATATCGGCCATGCCTTCTGAAAAACGACGGTCATTCGGGGCACGTTAGTCGGGCATCAACGCAAACGTCCAGACCGAGCCGCCAGTGGGCACTTGATCCCCCGTGTAGCGGCTGGCAAGAATTCCGCCGCGTCCCGACGCAATGGTCACATATTGCCGGCCGTTGTGCGTGTACGTGATTGCCGTGGAATTGATGCTCGAGCCGGTCTTGAACTGCCAGAGCGTCTTGCCGGTCGCCTCGTCGAGCGCGACGAACTCGCCGGTCAATTTGCCCGTGAACACGAGCCCGCCTCCGGTCGCCAGCATGCCTGCCGATCCCGGGAAATCGGTCAGCGGAACCTCCCATTTCTTCTCGCCGGTCAGCGGATTGATCGCCACGAAGTGACCAAGGACTTCGCCCGGCCGGACAGGCGGGATCCTGCTGGTGACGCCGGTGGAGTTCGCGCCAAGGACTTCTGGTCTCGGCGCCGCCAGCTTCTGGACGCGCGGCACGTCCCACGTACTCGCGTAGACGAGCCCCGTGTTTGGATCGAACGCGATGGGCACGGCGTTCGTGCCCCGTGACGGCCAGATCTCGACCTCGTCGCCGGCAAGAAAGTGTTTGTAGACGTCGGTCAAGACCGGTCGACCGGTGTGAAGGTCGACATGGGTGGCCCAATTGACTTTGACGTACGGGTTCGCCGCGATCAGCTTGCAATTCGTGCGGTCCAGCACGTACATGAAGCCGTTCTTGTTGGCTTGGATCATCACCTTGCGCAACTGGCCATCAATCTGGATATCAGCGAGGACGTTCTCGTCGGTGCCATCCACGTCGTACACGTCGTTGGGCGTGTACTGGAAATAACAAGCGATTTCACCGGTCTTTGGCCGAATCACGAGCACGCTGGACGTGTACAAGCTGTCCAGAGCCCCGCGAGGCCTGGGATCGTAAGGCTCGGCATTGCCCGTACCCCAGTAGACGAGGTCGAGTTGCGGATCGTAGGAACCCGAGCGCCACGTCGGCCCTCCACCGTGCATCCAGGCCTCGCTGTTTCTGGCCCACGTCTCCGAACCAGGCTCGCCCGGCGCCGGGATGGTGTATCTGCGCCACAATTTGTTCCCGGTGTCGGGATCCCATCCGTCGAGGAACCCGCGCGTCGTGGACTCCCCGCCCGCCATCCCTGAAATCAACACGCCGTTGGCGACGATGGGTGCGCCCGTCGCGTAGTAACCCTCTTTCGAGTCTGCGAATTTCTGGTTCCAAAGCTCGTGACCGGTCTTCATGTCGAGCGCGAGCAGGTGGTTGTCGTTCGTCACGCGAAAGAGTTTGCCGTTATAGATCGTCGCCGCGCCTCTGGTGATCGCCGCACGCTGCACTCCCGGCTGGATTTCTACGGGCGTGCGCCAGATCTGCTGGCCGGTTTCAACGTCGATGGCAAAGGTCCACCTGCCGTTGATCACGTACATGACGCCGTTGTAAATCGTTGGCGCCGCTAATTCACCCATGTCATTCATCAGGCTCGTGCTCCAGATGGGCACCAAGCGCTTGATATTGGATGTAGTGATTTGCTTGAGCGGGCTGTAGCTCTTTCGGTCGTAGCCCATGCTCTGGGTCGTCACGTTCTCCGTGTTCTTGCCGTCGTTGACGAGTTCGTCCGTCGACTGGGCCACCGCGGGCCCGGGCCAGAAACCCAACAGCGTCGCGAGCAGCCACATGTTCTTCATGAGCAGCCCCCTTGATTCCTCCAGCCTGATCGTCAGACTGTTTTGCCGCCAGTATAGGCACTCTGCCTGTGTGATCGTATGATCCCCATCATGGCAACGATCGCGGTCACGCTCAAACCCAAGGGGCGATTGCTGGTGGCGGTCGTTCAGCCGTCTGCGTGAATCGCTCGCCCGTTGCGGCCGTTCTCTGCCCTACTGCCGCAGGCGCTCAACGATGTTGGATTCGAAGTCGTGGAGCGGTTCCACCTCGAGGGCGGCGGCCGCAGCGCGGGCCGAACGAGCGACTGCCTCGACCTGTCGCCGGAACGCTCGGCAATGCCGGCACATCGCCAAATGCAGGCGCACCGCCAGTCGTCGCACCAGCGGAGCGTCGGAGAGACCGCCGGTCGAGACGAGCGTCGAAACATCCTTGCAGGTCATCATCGCGAGCGGCCCCAGCCCTTCCCCTCGAGACATGAGCGCAGCTTCGTGCGCGCCCGATGCAGCAGCACACCAATGTGAGTGATGGTCTGCCCCACAATCTTACTGACGTCGGCGGCTGACAGCTCCTCGACCTGACGAAGCTGAAACACTTCCCGCTGAAGCGGGGACAACCCGTCCACACAATCCCGGATCGCGTCCGCGGCTTCCCGGGCGCCGACGTGCTGGTCGGGCGCCGCGGGCGGCCGAATCCAGCTGCCGCGCGCGTCAAACTGTGATTCGAAGACCTGGTCGACCGGATCGTTCAACTCCTCGCGAACCACTGTTCGCCAGCGCTCCTGCGACTTGTGGTGGAGAATGCCGAACAGCCAGGTGCCCACCTGCGCGCGCCCTTCAAACCGTTCGATCGATTCGATGAACGTCACAAACACGTCCTGGACGAGATCCTCGGCCTCGCTTTTCGAGAAGCCCATCCCCCGCGCGGCGCGATAGAGACGCCGGCCCTGTCCGTCGACGATGGACCGCAGCGCCTCGGGATCGCGCCGGCGCAGGCGCTCCAGGTACGCGTCATCGAGTGGCACGACGTCTTCCATCATACCGAGCCAGACCCGGCCGCTCCGCGTCGCTTCTGTAATGTTCGCGGGCCCCGCCGCACTCACTCCAGAAACCTCTTGACTCTGGAGGGCGCTCCAGAGCCCATACTGATTTTGGGAGGAAATGCAGATGTCCGACTGCTGCAGCGTGCCAGCTCAACCGATAGCGGGCGTCGACCTGTGTCCCATCAGCCGTACGAGGGGGACGCCGGTCGATGTGTTGACCGTCAAAGCGCTCCTCACCGAGACGGCGCTGCAGCGCGTGAACAACGTCGCGCATCGCTTCTGCCCCGATTCCTCGTGCGAGGTCGTGTACTTCGATGCCGAGGGCGCATCGTACGTCAAGGAGGATCTCCGCGTCCCGGTCTGGCAGAAGGAGCCGTTTGAGACGAAGCTCGCCCAACTGCGGAAATTTCGAAAAACGCTGCGTGAGTATCTGGCGCAGTGCGAACGCTCGCTGAGCGGCTCGGCCGACGCGGAATGTCCGGTCATCGAACGGCTGGAAGGAAGGGCGAAATGAAGGTCGCCGTCGGCGCGATCGGCGCGGCGCTCGCGGCGTCCGCCTGTTGCATCGGTCCCGTCGTGTTTTCGCTGCTCGGCGCCAGCGCGCTGGGCGCCTCGGCGGTGAGACTGGAGGCATACCGGCCCTGGTTTCTCGGTCTGACGCTTGTCCTGGTCGGCGCGGCGTTTTATAGCGCCTACCGGCCGGCCGCGAACGAGCGCTGCGCCGCCGACGGCACCTGCACGCCG
>JACPZV010000274.1 GCA_016195295.1 Acidobacteriota bacterium | reverse complement strand
TTTCATCGAGTTTTCGAAGCGCGGTGACCTATCCTGTCACGGTTGCGAGCGATGATTGCCGATGACTGACCCCATCCTCGAACGGGAGCCGAAACTCGCCGAAGCCGTTCGGCGGCTCGTCGCAGCGTACCAACCGGAACGCATTTACCTGTTCGGCTCCGCCGCACGGGGCGACCGCGGGCCGGACAGTGACTACGACCTGCTCGTCGTCGTGCCGGACGATGCGCCGCCGGAGCAGCGAGACGGCGGGCTCGCGTACCGCGCGCTGTGGGGCGTGGGAAGCGCCGTGGATGCGGTGGTCTGCACGAGCGGATGGTTCCACGCCAGGACGCACCTGAAAGCCTCACTACCGGGCACCGTCCTGCGTGAAGGGAGATTGCTCCATGCCACATGATCCGATCCGGGCGGCGGACACGAGGGCGTAGCTGGCCAGGGCGGACATGGATCTCAAGTCGGCCGCCCATGAGTTGACCGCAGTAACGCGCGGCATCGCCGTAGCGCGAGCCTTTAGGCGAGCGGGAGAACTGTTCGGGACACGCGCCATCCATCGACACGTTCCAAGAACCAGCCAATAACTTGGCCTTGTCGGCCAAGACTCCGACTCCGATCGATCTCCGTGATTGGCCGCGCCTTTCAACATTTTTCGTCGAATTCTCGCGGCGCCGTGACCTATCCTGTCACGCGTGTGATAGAAGCTCTGAAGGGGCCGCTGCCGGCGGACCTCACCAGCGGGCCGTTCCTCAGGGTCACGTTGTTTGAGCCCGATTCGTCATGGACCAAGCGCGATTCGACATTTTCTTCAGACAGGCGACCGCAAGCGCCAAGGAAACAAGCGGCCTCAATCCATTTGATTATCAGCGCCGCCTAGCCTGCGGTGAACGAGGCGGCCGCACGGATGACGCCTGGCTTTCCGGCGGGACAGACTGCCGGTCGCTCTTGCTAAACGTTCCCACGGGTTGCGGCAAGACCGCCGCCGTTGTGCTGGCTTGGCTCTGGAACCGAATCAAACTGCAGCGGTCCGACTGGCCGCGCCGGCTTGTGTATTGCCTGCCCATGCGCACGTTGGTTGAACAAACGAGAGGTAACGTCCAGCAATGGCTTCGGTCGCTCGCGACGTCCGACGCACAAGGCAGCGACGGCGATCTCGCTTGGCTTAAAGACAACTCACCGGTCGTGTTGATGGGCGGCGAAGATGCCGAACCTGGGCGGAAGCAATGGGATATCTGGCCGGAGCAGCCGGCGATCATCATCGGCACGCAAGACATGCTGCTGTCGCGCGCGCTCAACCGTGGGTACGGGATGAGCAGGTATCGGTGGCCGATGCATTTCGGCCTGCTGAACGATGACTGCCTCTGGGTGTTCGATGAAGTGCAATTGATGGGAGCCGGACTGCCGACAACCACTCAACTGGATGGCTTTCGCAAGTTGACGAAGGCGGAACGGAATTGTCACTCCATCTGGATGAGCGCAACACTTGAGAGCGACTGGCTACGTACGATTGATTTCGATCCGGTTCTTCTCGGCGACCCTGTTCCCCTGTCGAGTGCTGACAAATCACGGCCGGGGCTCCGTGAAAGGTTCTCAACGCCGACGCCGATTGAACGCTGCGTCTACACGACCAACAACAAGCTCGCCGACCAGATCCTCGCTACCGCCGAGCAAGCGGATGGACTTACGCTGGTCGTGCTCAACACCGTCCGTCGCGCGCAAGAACTGCACGATCAATTGAGAAAGCTGGTCAGCAGGCAGAAGAGCGCACTGCCATTGACGCTGATCCACTCACGATTCCGTTCACTGGACCGGGCCAAACATGTGAGCGCTCTTTTGGGTGCCGAAGGCAGGCCGGGCATCGTCGTCAGTACGCAAGTGGTCGAAGCCGGCGTCGATGTCTCAGCCGCGCGCTTGTTCACGGCGTTGGCACCATGGGCCTCGATTGTGCAGCGATTCGGCCGTTGCAATCGGCGGGGTCTCGATCCCAACGCGCGCATCTTCTGGATCGATGTCGAGGACAAGGACGCGGCGCCGTACGACCCCGACGATCTTGGGCGAGCCCGCCAGCGCCTGGAAGGACTTTCGGACGCCAGCCTTGCCAGCTTGGCCAGGGTGCTAATGATGCCCGAGGACAAGCCTCGGACCACCCACGTCATTCGGCGGAAGGACTTGGTCGAGCTATTCGACACGACCGCGGACCTCGCGGGTAACGACCTAGATATCGATCGCTACGTCCGCGAGGCTGAGGACAGCAGCGTGCAGGTGTTCTGGCGCGAGTGGGAAGGAAAAGTGCCACTCGCGGACATGCCCGCTGGGCGCCGCGAGGAACTATGTCCTGTGCTTGTGAACGAATTCCTGGAGTTCTGGAAGAAGCTCAAACCAGGCGACGCGTGGAGATGGGACTACTTGGAGCGCGAGTGGAGCCGTATCGATCGCGTGTTCCCTGGCCAGATGTATCTCCTGCGCGCTTCCACGGGTGGGTACTCAGCAGAGACAGGATGGGATCCAAAGAGCGCACGTGTAGTTGCCGTGGTACCGCAACCGGCTGACGGCAAACAGGGGGAAGGATACGGTAACGATCCGCTCTGTCACCTGGGCGTGTGGCAGTCCATCGCCGAACACACGGACGAAGTCTGTCGCGAGCTGGAAGCAATTGTTACGGTGTTGAAACCCGTCGAGACTCCGGCATTGCGGCACACTGCCCGCTGGCATGATCGCGGCAAAAGGCACGATGTCTTCGAGGACGCCGTAATGACCGAGCAGAATGGCGTCCTCCGTCCGGCTGACTGGCTGGGCCGTCGTGATGTTGCCAAGGCACCGAGAGCGGACAAGACGACAGGGCACCGCAGTTGGTGGAGAAGATACCAACGAAAGCACTTTCGGCATGAACTCGCTTCCGCCCTCGCGATTCTTGATCCATCGACGCCGCTCCCTGACGAGTTGCGCGCTCTTGTCGCGTACCTTGCGGCCGCGCACCACGGAAAGGTGCGTCTCTCGATCCGCTCGCTGCCCGACGAGAAGCAGCCGAACGATGGCATCCGCTTCGCGCGAGGCGTCTGGCACGGTGACCGTCTCGCGCAGACCGACCTCGGCGCCGGTGTGGTCGCGCCGCCGGTCACGCTTTCGCTCGAGCTGATGGAGATCGGGCTCTGTGAAGAGCCACCGTTCGCAGGTGAGGCGAGCTGGGCCGACCGCATGCTTCGTCTGCGTGACACACTCGGGCCGTTCCGTCTTGCCTTTCTCGAGTCGCTAATTCGTGCGGCCGACGAGCGCGCCAGCGCGAAGGCGGCCGCTGGAGGCGAGAGCTGACGCTATGCGCGATCTTCCGCTTCCTGGTTGCACTTCAGCGCCGCTAATGAGCTATTTGAAGGCGCTTGGAGTCCTTCGCATCGTCAGTGAGCAGAAGGATCCCGAAGCTCGCGGCTGCTGGCGCAACGGTCGTTTTGAGCTCGAGTCCAAACTCGATCGGCAAGGTCTCACCGACTTTGTCCTCAACGATTACATGCCCACTCCGATCATCGCGCCCTGGGGAGCGCGATCAGGCTTCTTTAAGGGCAGTTCGGAAAAGACCGCCCGAGAGGCCATCGACCAGATCATCTACTCGACGGCCAAGCGCTTCGACTTTTTCCGGGATGGAGTTCGGCAAGTTCGTGAATTGCTCAAAGAGTTGAAGTTGGATGAGAAGGCTGAGGATGAAGAGAAACTTCAGCTCTTGGTTGGGTGCCGGGCCAAGCTTGGTGAGCCGATTCTGGCTTGGCTCGATGCGTGTTACGTGCTGACGGGCAACGATCGCAAGTTTCCGCCGTTGCTGGGTACTGGAGGCAACGAAGGCAGTGGCTCCTATGTGTCCGGTTTCGCGCAACAAGTTGTCGCCTGCTTGGTGGACCGAGGGCATGACGACGCGCTCAGCACAGCCCTCTTTGGCGAGATTGCGTCAGGCGTGGTGTGTGGGCAGATGCCGGGGCACTTCTCGCCGTCTGCTGCTGGCGGCGCGAACGCGGGTCAGGGCTTCAGTGGCCGGCTCACGACGAACCGCTGGGACTATTTGCTCTGCCTTGAGGGCACCTGCCTTTGGGCCTCCTCGGTGTCCCGTCGCTTCGGCCGTGCTGGGAGGAATGTCGCCGCGTTTCCCTTCACCGTGAATGTTTCTGGAGATGGTGCATCGTCGCTCGCAGGTTCCGACAGTCTCAAGCCGAAACAGGCGAAGCGCGAAGTCGCCGAAATGTGGCTGCCACTCTGGTCTCGACCAACGAGCCTGCGTGAATTGACAACGCTGCTTTCTGAAGGGCGCGTTTCTGTTGGACGTCGTCTCGCGGAGACGGGTCTCGACTTCGCTCGGGCCGCGAGCAGCCTTGGAGTTGATCGGGGCATCTCCGAGTTCGAGCGTGTCGTTTTTCTGATGCGGAACGGGCAGAGCTTCATGGGCATTTCCACGGGCCGGGTGCCTGTTGCCTTTGGACGTCACGTCGATCTCTTACGAGAAATCGATCCTTGGCTGGCGGACTATCGGCGCACCTGCGGCGATAAGGCGCCTCCGCGTTTTCCATCGGCGCTGCGACGAGTCGATCGCGCGATCTTCGATTACTGTCGATACGGCGGCACCACATTCTTTCAAGCAATCCTCATCGCCCTTGGACAGGCTGAGGCAGAATTGGCGACTGGAGAGGGGTTCCGGACAGACCGTCTGACTGGGAGAACAAGAATTCGTCCGCTGGAAGGGCTCTCGTCAGAGTGGATCGAGGCGGCCGGCGACGGCAGCACCGAATTCGAGCTGGCGCTGGCGCTCGCAGGTATGCATGACCCCGAAGGCAAGATCGGACCCATTCGCGCGAACTTGGAGCCTGTCGATTGGAGAAGCGGCAACTGGGCCGAGACGGACCGCGCCGTCGTCTGGAACTCCCGCAACCTTTGCTCAAACATGGTGGCGGTTCTGAACCGCAGACTTATGGACGGCGCGCGCGCCGGCTGCGATGACCTACCGCTGTTCTTTTTCCGAGGAGCGACACGCGGAGCCATCGCGCGGTTTCTTGCAGGTGACCTCGATGAACGTCGGCTGGAGCAGTTGCTATGGGGTCTGATCCTCGTCGACCCGGGGAACATTGAGTTACCTACGGCGGATGTCGATGCAACAACGGTGCTGCCGCGCCAGTTTGCTTTGTTGAAGTTGCTTTTTCTGCCGTTTCCGCTTCCAACACGAACAGGTGAGGTCTGGATCAAGCCCGAGCCGGGCGTTCTGTCGCTCCTGGCGGCAAACCGCATTGGCGATGCGTGCCAGCTTGCGATGCGTCGTCTTCGATCCAGTGGCGTTGTGCCGCTGCCGCGCCGCTCGGCCGGAGGCATCATTCGCGACGGCGTCTGGCAGGAAGAGGTTCCGCTTCATGGAAGTCGGCTTGCCGCTGCGCTACTTGTCCCGATTTCATGGTCCGCGATTCAACCGCTTGCCGAACTGGTCTTGCGGAACGAAGAACTCTCATCAGAATCCGTTTGAAAGGACTCGCCATGCCAATCGATTACGCAACCTTGAGCAAGAATCCCCGGTTGTTGCTGGAGGTTGAACTGAAGCCCCTGCAGGGCAACCGCTTCCAACCGACAGGGTTCGCTCATCTGGGTGCGGCGCGGTACACGGTGCCGGCCAGAGACGGAAAGGATCGAAATGGATCTATTGAGATGCTCTTGGTTGAATCGGCTCAGTCAGTCGCCAATCGTTTGGAGCTGGCGTGTTGGGATGAGAGCGCCAACGATCTTCTTCCGAAGCTCAGGGGTCTACCTTACGTTCGAATCGACTGCGGTGGGTTGGGAATGACAAACTCCATCAAGGAGTTC
>JACPZV010000273.1 GCA_016195295.1 Acidobacteriota bacterium | reverse complement strand
TGCCCTTCCGCCACCAGCACGCCGGCGCTCGTGATCACGATGAGATTGTTGACGGTGACGGTACGCTTGGCAGCCGCAGGCGCCCATCACCGTGCGCAACGGCCGCGGCGAAAACGGCTACCCATACGAGATCGTCAACACTCAGGACGATGAGGGCGCGATGGCGAAGTACGTCGCGCGTCGTTGAGAAAATGCTATCCTGCACGCTCACATGAAAAGAATCATTGCCACCATCGCGCTCGTCATTGCGACCTGGGCGACCTCGGCGTCGCTCTCGGCAGAGACGCTGAAGGGCCGCTGGAAGCTGATCTCGGCGGAGGACGTTCGCGCGGACGGCTCCGTCGCGCGTTATCCCTGGGGCCGCCATCCCGTCGGCTCGATCGTCGTCGAGGGCGGGGCGTGCATGGTTCAGATCATGTCGGGCGACACGCCCGCGTTCACGGCCACCACGCCGGTCAACGAGCAGATGAAAGCCTCGCTGCTCAGCTCGTACATCGCCTATTCAGGTCCGTGCACCGTCAACGAAGCGGAAGGCAACCTGAGTCTGAAGGTCGAAGGCGCGTGGCGGCCTGACTATGTGGGAACGGATCAGAAACGTTATTTCCACTTCGAGAACGGAAAGCTGATCTTCGGGACCGCGCCCAACTCGATCCGCATGGGGACGGAAACGCTCACGCGTCGCCTGACGCTCGAGCGCGTTCAGTGACGCTGATCGGTTTTTTCCTGCGCACGCGCGCCCCGCAGAATATCGGGCAAGGCGTAGTTCCCTTCATGGCACGCGTACTCGTAGATGTGATCGGAGGACTTCGCCATCGGCAAGGCGACCGTCCACGGCTTGGTGAACGATGACGGATCGTCGACCGTGAATTCGTAGAGCAACGTGTTCGCGTCGGCGCGCGTGAAGCGCTCGACGAGATGCAGTCGATCGCTCGCGCCGCGGAAAGCCGTCTTGTCGGTGAAGTTGGTCGTGTCGACGATCAGCGTCGCGCCTTCCCACCGCCCCACCGAGTCGCCCTGCCACTTCCGGATGGACGGAGCGCGATGCGGCCGCCCATCAAGCGGCACGACGCGCGCATCGTGAATCATCTCGTTGGCGATGACGATGTGGTCGCGGAACTGGAAGATGTGGACGTAGTTGTTGTACGGACCGGGCAGCATCGGCGGTCCGGCATTGAACGAGAGGCAGCGCTCCGCGAGCGAGCGATCCTCGGGGCCGTCGGCGGGATGATCGCGCCGCGCCTGCGCGCGCTCGGCGGCGCGCCGCTGTCCGTCCGCCGTCAGCGCGGGCAGCCGTCCATCCGGCGGATCGATCAACAGCGAGGTGCGTGTCTTTCCGTACACCGTGGCGACGCGCGTGCCACGGTCGTACCAGGCGTCGTTGTACGCGCGCCCGAGGTCGGCGTCCGGCGAGCCGTCGCGGCGATCGGCGTCGTTCCGCTCCAGCACTTGCCTGGTGAAGGCCGCCGCCTCCTGGGGCGTGAGGAATTCCTTGCCCGCGAACTCGGCGGGCCGTTCGAGCGGCGTCAGCGACGAGTAGTTCCAGATCCCCTCGATGTCGCGGGAGCTCGGCGGCACCTGCGCATCAACCCGCGCGGGCCCGATCGACAAGCCAACCATCATTGCCGCCAGGAGACCCGTGGCAACCATAATTCGATCATTCATTTTTGAAGCCTCTCTTACACCACTGGTGACTACTGACGATTGTCGACGGCAGGCGGTCACCTGTCCACCAAGAACCGTCAGCGCCAGCCATGCTGGGAAAGGCGGGGACGCGCGTCGTCGGGTGCTTAGCGACACCAAAATGGACAGGATGGAGGGCCTAATGGATCCTCGGTCAGAGCCAAGGTCAGAACGCCATGAGTGAGCCGATTCCGGCGTACAAGATCGCGGCCAACGCGGTCGCCGATGCCACCAACGCCGATGTCTTGCTTGTGAACAGCCCCATTGCGCGGCCGCTTGACTTGACAGTTCTAAGGATGTGCCGCCAACATCAACGGCGTGAAAACGTTCTGCTCGTTCTTATCACCGAAGGCGGCGATCCAGATCCTGCTTATCGACTCGCCCGATGCTTGCAGGACAACTATCGGCGCTTCTCGTTGTTCGTGAGCGGTTACTGCAAGAGCGCCGGCACCCTTGTGGCATTGGGTGCCCACGAGTTGATCGTTGCCGATAGGCGGCACAAGTCATTGGAGTCGCCAATACATTTACGACAATTTTATGATTTTTTGTTTGTTTTTGTCATGTACTGGGGTAGAGTTATCGACAGTTTTTCGGTTTGCGCGTTTGGCGCCTTTGGCTACCGTATGGCGTGTCCGCCTCGTAGTTTTCACGCACGACCCCCAGTGCTACTAACTGCGGACATCCAGGCACTACTAACTCCAAGTACGGGGATCGTACCGGTCGCTCCTGGTCACCAGAACCTGAAGGTCGGGTGCATCGGCAACCGCCGACGTTTTGATCGGCGATCTCTCTTCACGGAGAAGACGGAAGAGTAGTTCGGCACATTTCTCGACAGGAAGGAGCACGATATGCGAAGGCGTGCTGCCCTTGGGTGCGTGCTTGGGATCTTGATCCTCCGCCTGGTACAGCCTGCGGCGGCGCAGAGTAACACCGGGCAGATGTCCGTAGGCTTTTCATTTCTGCAGAACGACGAGTTGGCTGTGAACCAGAGCACTCTGCCTTGGGGGTTCTTCTTCGATTCCAGCTTCAAGTTGAACGACTGGATCTCGTTGGCGGGCGAGCTGAATGGTCATTTCAAGCGCGGCATCAGGCCGAGCGATTCCTTGGACCGAGTAGTCCCGCCGCTCTCGACTCAGGACTTCCAGGCCCTTTCGTTCAACCGGCCAGAGACCGGGTTCTGCTCGGCTACTCTCAAGGAGTGCCAGGAAGAGATCCGGAGTATCAGCGGCGTTGGCGGCCCGCGGTTCTATGTGCCAGTCGGACACGCGACGCCGTTCGTCCATGTCATGGCCGGGGCGACCCGTTCGCTCCGCAAGATTGACTTCTTTGCCCACACCTCGACGAATTTCACCGTCCAGGTCGGCGGTGGCGTCGATGTCGACGTGACACCCGCCATGGCACTGCACCTCCAGGGCGATTATCGGCGCGTGTTCTTCGGCGTGCCCGACCAGACCAACCCTGGGGCCTCGCTGGTGAGCAAGGACGGCGCCGATTACAACGACGTGATGTTCTCTCTCGGTATGGCCTTCAAGCTCGGTAGACGGTAGGAAGCTGCTTGCTTTTCGCTGACTCGCTCTCTCGTAAGGAGGTTGAGAGATGAGACGCTCCAAGGTTCTCAGTTTGGCCGGCGCATGGTTGTTGTTGCTGCCCGTCACGGCAGCGGCCCAGAGCTCGATTGGCGGCCGCGTCACCGACAACACTGGCGGCGTGCTTCCGGGTGTGACTGTGGAGGCGACCAGCCCCGTCCTGATCGAAGGGGCGCACACGGCCGTCACCGACGGCAACGGTCAGTACCGGATCGTCGATCTTCGGCCAGGGACCTACAAGGTCACCTTTTCGCTGACAGGGTTTGGCATTCAGGTGCGCGATGGGCTCCTGCTCCCGGCCGACTTCACGATGACGGTCAGCGTCGTCATGTCGGTCGGGGCCCTCCAAGAAAGCGTGACCGTCACAGGCGCATCGCCGGTTGTCGACACGTCGAACGTCAACCGCACCCAGGTGCTGACACGCACGCTGCAGGAAGAGCTTCCGACGGGCCGCACTGTCTGGTCGTACGCGCAGCTCATGCCGGGCGTCCGGATTGGCAGGCCCGACGTGGGCGGCACATCCGGCCACCAGCAGGCCGGGATCAGCGGCGCCGGCGCGCTAAGTCAGCGAGACAGCGTCTACGAAATCGACGGCCTCGACGTCAGCATGTACATCGGGGACAACTGGACGCCGTACCTGAACCCGATGTTGATTGCTGAGACATCGTACACGACCGCGGGGATTGGCGCCGAGGAGGCGCGCGGGGGCGTGCGCATCAACATGATCCCGAAGGAAGGAGGGAACACCATCAGCGGCAGCGCCTTCGCCGGCGGAAGCCTGTCGCCCGGCTGGCAGGCCGATAACTGGACGCCGCGTCTGGGCGATCTCGGCATCCAATCCAAGAAACACGGCGACGCGCGGGATGGGATCCCTCACATCGACGAGCTCTACGACGTCAACTTCGAGATGGGCGGCCCGATCTCCCAGAATAAGCTGTGGTTTCATGTATCGTCGCGCCGCCTCGTCGTCGACAACCAAGTGCTCAACAGCGTGAAGCGCGACGGGAGCCCCGGGCTCGACACAAACAGCTTGACGGACGGCGGCGTGAGCCTGACCTGGCAAGTCAACAGGAAGAACAAACTGAGCGCCATGTTCGACAAGTTGCGGAAGCGGCGGTTCACCCAGCACGTCGCGGGAGACGACGTCGATACGGCGTCGACATTCTGGGGCTCCCCTCACTACGACGTGGGAATCGTGAAGTGGTCCTCTCCGGTGACGAGTCGTCTGTTGACCGAGTTCGGCTTTTCGCTGTCGTACCAGGATTGGACCCCGACGTATCAAGAGGGGATACGACGGGACAGGCCGGACGCGTTCGTCCCATGTTTCGAAACGCCGTGTTTTCCCGCCGCGGGCTCATCGGGCGCTCTCGCGGAAATGGACCCTAACGGCTGGTACGGTGTCGTCAACCGAAGCGATGCATGGCTGGGCCTGTCGTACGGAGCGGCTACCAACGAAACGCGGAACTACCCGCATGCGTACAGCTACAAGGGGGCGGTTACGTACGTGACGGGCTCCCATAACATCAAAGTCGGGTTCCAGAACAAGTGGGGCAACCGACGACAAAATCGGGACACCAACGGCGATCTCAACCTGCTCTATATCAGCGCCCCGAGCCCCTGGGGCAGGCAGTTGGACTTTGTGGACGCCAATCATTTCGCCGCCGCCGCGAACCTCGCCAACGGGCTGCCGCCGGGCACGATCGGCACGCCCAACCAGGTCAGGGTCTATAACAACCCGGTAACCTCCAGGGTTGACGTCGACTACGACCTCGGCATCTTCGGGCAGGACTCGTGGACGATCAAGCGGTTGACGCTCAACCTTGGCCTGCGGATGGACGTCGCCCAGCAGTCGATCCCTGACAACCCGAACCTCCTCGGCCGCTTCAAACCGGCGAGCACGCTCCCGGGCCTCAAACTCCCGCGCCTGGGCCCGGACTTCAGTCCGCGGCTGAGCGCGGCGTACGACCTGTTTGGCAACGGCAAGACGGCGGTGAAGGGCGGTTGGAACCGGTACATGTCGGTCGTCGGCCTGGACAGTGTCGACCGGTATACGGCGGCGACGTTCGACAACGACGTGCGGCCCTGGTTCGACCTCGCGCTCGCCCCGGCCACCAAGGGCCTGTATCCAGGCTGCAGTCTCGCGAACGTCGCCGCGTGTCCCAACCCGTATGGGACCAATGGCGACGGCATCGCGCAGGACTGGGAGATTGGCCCGAGCGGCAATAGGAACTTCGGGATCCGCTCGACCAACGGCATCGACCCGAATATTCAGCGGCCGTACAACGACCAGTGGATGCTTCAAGTCCAGCACGAGCTCACATCGGGTGTGTCGGTCAGCGCCACCTACCGCCGCAGGTCTGACAAGAACCTCGAAACTGGCTTTGTGCCCAACGGCCTGGGGCTGGATAGTCAGTCGGGCGACAACGTACTGCGGAGCTTCGGTAACTTCACCGACACCGTGAGCGTCGCCCGTCCTACGCCGTATACGGGGTCGTTCACCATCTTCGACATCGACCCGGCCGTGTTTTCGGCTCTCAATCGGGTGGATCAGACGGCGGCGCCGGGATCGATTTCGTTAGTTTATCGGGGTTTCGAGCTGGCCGTGAGCGCCCGACTGCCGGGCGGGGGCTCGCTCTTTGGCGGCTGGACGGTTGACAAGACCGCCTTGGACTCGTGTCAGGACGAGCGGAACCGCGGTGACGATCCGAACCGGCTGCGGTTCTGTAACCAGAATGCGTACCCGATCCCGTACCGCCACGAGCTCAAGCTCTCGGGCAGCCTCCCGTTCTCCCTGCCCAAGGTAGGCGCCTTCAACGGCGGCTTCGCGATCCTCGGCAATCCCGGCGACGGCCTGGGCGAGGCGTTCCGATACAGCCGCAGCACCGCACGCAATGCCCAGACGGTGTACGGGCCGCCGTTCTACACGGTGGACACGTGCGCCGCGCCGTGCGTGCTCAACGGCCGATTTGTGGACTCGAGCTTGCACCCGACGGTCGGCACGAGTCTGAGCCAGTACGACGCTGTCATTCTCCCGGCGGGTAGTGTGAAGTTCCTCCCAGGCCTGACGCAGGTCGACGCGAATATCGCGAAGGTCTTCCACATCGGGCGCTGGCGCTATGATGCGCGCCTGGAGGCCTTCAATCTGTTCAACAACAGCGCGGACCGCACCCACTTCGGCATTGCGAGCATAGCGGGCGGGACGCCGCTAGGCTTGGGCACTTCTGCGGGCGCACAGACGGCATCGCTCTACGAGCGCGCCAGCAACGTCATCGACGCGCGGGTTCTCCGCTTCGCCGTGACGGCGCGCTTCTAGAGGCCGTCTCATCACCGCTGGGGGAGGCGCCCGCCTCCCCCAGCTCCGTCACGCTTCCCGTCTCCCGGCGGAGTCACGGATCATGACAGGGCGCTTACAGACCAGCGCAACTGCGGGGATCCTCCTGACGCTTCTTGGCTTCGGATGGGCCGGCGTCACATCCGGGCGACCGCCCGTCCACGCGGGCGCGGCATCATGCCTTTCAGCACTCCCAGGCCAAGCGTGGTTCACCGACCAGGCCAAGGAGGCGGGGATCGACTTCGTGCATTTCAACGGGATGTCGGGCGAATTCCGGATCAGCGAGATCATGGGGCCCGGCGTCGCGCTGTTCGACTACGACAACGACGGCGACCTCGACATCTACCTCGTGCAGGGCGGGCTGCTCGGGCCGGGGCCGCCGCTGCTCGCTCCGCCGAAAGGGCCG
>JACPZV010000272.1 GCA_016195295.1 Acidobacteriota bacterium | reverse complement strand
TCACCGCGCTGGTGCTGCGCCCGGGATGGAAGGTCAAGCTCGACGCGCTGGCGGATCAGCTGGCGGACTTTGCGTGGAATGGCGTCAAGCCGTGAAACGAAAACCGCTGCTCCTTGGCCAGGTGGGGAGCAAGGACTTCTTTGACGAATCGCTCCTCAGTTTGTCCTTCGACGAGGATCAGCGCCCGGCTCAACAGACTACGGCCTTCCCCCGAGCAGGTTCTTTTCCCACAACTCGCCGAGAGCGTAGTCGTCCAACCATGCCGACCAGTTCTCCGCCTTAAGGTGGCGGAACACGCTAGCGCCTTCAATACGGTCGACAACCCACACGTCTTCGGGCGTGAGTTGATTGACAAGCGTCACGGATTGGGTCGCCGCCAAGACCTGCGTCTTCGTTGCCGCCGACTGAAGAAGGCTGGCAACGACTGTGACCCCAGCCGGGTGCAAACCCAGCTCAGGCTCGTCGATAAGGATGACTGGTGGAGGCGATGGTTGTAGAAACAAGGTCGCTAAACAAATGAAACGCAGCGTCCCGTCAGAAAGTGCCTGAGCTGTAAATACTGCGTCGCTTCCTTTCTCACGCCATTCCAACTTGATCGAACGTGTGTTGAGCCGATCTGGTTCCAGGTCGAATCGGTCGAAGAACGGAGCGATTTGACGAACGGTAGACTCAATCAAAGTGAAGCAATTGGGATCTGTCTTCTTCAGACGGTACAGAAACGCCGCCAAGTTGGCGGCGTCTGGATGGAGAATCTTGTTGTCATCGACGCTCGCCGTTTGTTTGACTCTGGCTTCAGCGCTTGTGTCGTGAAAGTGGTAAATACGATACGTTTGAAGGTCTACTCGTACGTACTTGGCGATCTTGTTCTCAGAGGTCGACAACTTCGCTTCAGCGTGGCCCGATCCAATGAGGTCCCGATAGGGTCGGTCGTAGCGTCGTTTGTCCTGGTATTCAACGGTCTCCTGCTCGAAAATGAATCGATCTTCGTCGGTTGGGACGAGCTCAATCGCGTAACCGTTTGCATGGGCCCCCTCCGCGAACATCAACTTGATTGCAAGGCTCCGCGAGACTCGTCGTCCAAAATGAAGAATCCTATCGGCACCGCCAGCTATTCCGGTGAACGTTTGAAGTTGCCTCGTCGCTATGCGGCTTAAGAAATGGAAAACGCTAATCAGGTTAGATTTTCCGGATCCGTTTCCGCCGATAAACACATTGAGCCGACCTAGCGACAACTGCTGGTCGCGGATAGATTTGAAGTTCTTGATCGTCAGGACATCGAGCGTTCGCATGGTTCGAAACGGCGCTTCGCTTCAGTCGAGGATGGTACCACGCTCGCTGAAGACAGCATGCGTCTTCCTGACGGAATGTTGAGTAGCAAAAACTGCGCGGCTTGAATCGGTAAAGTACGCAGTTTCTTCAATTACAGCGTTCGAGAATCCCAAGGCCGGGTATCTCGTCAGCAACCCGGCCGTCAATCTCCCAATCAATTACCCGATTACCATATTACCCACTTACCCAATTCATCGTTCCTGCTGACTCGTCGTTCCACGGCCAGCAGGCGCCGCCTTCCCCGCGTCCAAATCGTTCCAGTTCATGATCGCGTTGAAGCCGAGCGTATAGGTGCCCTGCGTCTGCCAGCGCCAGAACGGGCGAATCGCGAACATGACGACGTGACCCTTGCCGAGCGGATGGTCGACGGCGGCGGCGCGATTCGTCAGGAGCTGCCCGTTGGCGAGCGTGCCCGAGAGCAGCAGGTCGTTCGCGTTCGACGAGAACTGCATCACGACGCGCGGACGCGTCTCGTCCAGGGTGATGCCGAATTGCTGCGCCATCTGGCGGAGCTGCGCCACGTCGTCTGCCGGGGGACGCTCGCCGCGTCCGGCCGTCACCGTGTTGGGCTCCGGCTCGAGCGGCTGGATGCGCAGCGGTACGGCGTTGGGCGTCACGTTCTGGCCGGCGCCGGCATTCGGGTTCGCGCCCGGCTCTCCGCCGCGGCCACCGCCTCCGCGACCGCCACCGAAGCCGCCGAGCCCACCGGCGACGTTCAGCACGGGCGCCTGATTGAAGTAAACCGGCAGATCCGTGCTGCCGTACCCGTAGACAATCGGGCTCTTCATGTCGCTGATCTTCGCGCGCAGAATCGATCCGCGCACGAAGAGCTGCGCCGGCTCCTCGACGGTCACGCCTGTCGTGATGCCGTACTCGGGGAAGATCGTCGCGGTCGATCCTTCGGTGATGAGCGTGCCACCCTCCCGGACGAACTTCGCCAGCTCGGCGAGTCCTTCGATGCCCATGCCGCCGCGGATGTCGTCGCTCGAGTCGACGTACGCCAGGTTCGGAAACTCGGCCGTCTTCTTGTACGGCAGCGGCGAGTTGCCGGTCACGGGCATCCCATTCACCTGTGACTGCGCGCTCCCGCCGACGTGCGGAAAGATCAGCACGTCGTATTTCGATCGGAGGTTGCCCTCGCGAAGCTTCTGATCCGCGAAGTAGCTGTACGGCACGCCGTAGCTGTCGAGCGCCGCGCGCCACCAGCCCTCGTCCTGCGTGCGCGTCCAGCTGTGGATGTAGCCGATGCGCGGGATGTCGAGGTCGTGCGTCTTGACAGTACTTACAGGCGGCGCGGACGCCACCGCCCACGCCGAGAGCCCCAGGTCTTTGAGCGACAGCTCGAGCTTCGCGCGGTCGGCGTTCGGGATGACGATCGCGCCCGCGCGGAACTTGTGGCCGGCGATCTCGAAGTCCTCTTCGGCCGCCGTCATCTTCACGTCCGCGTTCTTGAAGCGGAACGAGACGATGTTGTTGTCGGCGGTGTGATCGACGACGAGTACGCTGCCGGTGCCTTCAATCCCGCCCGGCGCTTTCGCGTCCGCCGACAGCATCGTCATGTGCTGATCGAGAATCGAGCGGTCAGTCACAGCTTGAATCTTCACGTCCCGCATGTACTGGAAGGTCCAGCCGGTGTCGTCGTAGGGCGAAGGATTCTGCGGCGCGTAGTTCTGCACCGAGAAATACATATCGGCGAGCGTGCGGAACGGCTGGTCGCCGCGGATGACGAAATCGCCGGCCTTCACGTCGACGTTGCCGGCTTTGAACGACGTGGTCGCGCGCGAAATCTCGAGGCCCTGCGCGCGAAGCTCGTTCACGGCATCGGCGGCATCGGCCTTCCGGCGCTGCGTCTCGGGGATCACCCACGCGTAAGTGGGACCGTTCTTCCCTTTGTCGACCGCGCGCTTGTTCTTCAGCCAATAGTTCTCGAGATACAGCTCCTTGTTCTTCGCCACGTGCTGCAGCGCGAAGAGCAGCGCCGACTCCTGGATATTCGTGTTGTTGCGCGGGCCCCATTTGATTGACGGCAGCGGCGGATTCGGGCGGAACCACTCCTTGCTCGTCACGGTCGCGCCCGGCCGGGCCTCGTAGGGATCCGGGCCGTAGCTCTGCACTTCGTAGAAGCGGCCGATCGCGTTGTGACTGTGCGCGATGAAAAACATGTAGTTCGGCACCCAGCCGTCGTAGAACCCGTACGTCCAGACGCCGGGCACGCCGCGCTTGGTCATCTCCATCACGTCGTTTTCCGCGAGCATCCACCACTCGTTGACGACAATCGGATCGAGCGAGTCGTTGTACGGCCCGGTGCCCGTCGACGCGTAGAGGTAGGTCTGCGCTTCGTGCAAATCGTGCATGACCGTGGGATGCCACTCGAGCGTTTCCTTCGTCACGGTCTGCGTCAGCTTGAGGAACTGGCCCAAGCCGTCGCGGTTGTTGTCGTGCTGCACGTACTTGCCCCAATACATCAGCGGCAGCCGCGCGTCGCCTGGCGCGCGCTTCTTGTTGAAGTAGTAGGTGTCCACCTGCTTCTCGCGGCCGTCGACCTCGATGACCGGCGTGATCAGCGTAATCACGTTGTTCCGGATGTTCTGGATGAACGGCGTCTCCTCGACGATCAGGCGGTACGCGAGCTCGATCAACATCTCGGGACCGCCGGTTTCGGGCGAGTGCATGCCGCTGATCGCGTAATAAATGGGCTTGGCGGCGTGCAGGAGCTGCTGCGCGCGGGTCTCGCTCGTCTTGCGGGGATCGGTCAGCTCGCCGAGCATGTCCCGGTACTTGTCGATCGACTTGATCGTCGCTTCGTCCGCGATCGCCAACAGCACGATGTCACGGCCTTCCTCCGTCGTGCCCACCTTCCAGTACTTGGCGCGCGGCGAGGCTTTCGCGAGTGCCTCGTAGTAGCGGGAGATGTCCTTCGCATAGGTGAGCTCGCCCGGCGTGCCGACGGCGCGTCCGAGGAACTTCAGCGGGGATGGAACCGTGTTCGAGGCCGGCAGATGGTCCACGAGCTCGGTCGTGATCCGCGCATCCTGCAAGTTCTGCTTGATGAGCTTGGTGTATTCCTCGTCTATGGTCATGGTCTGGGGCACAGGCGGCCGAGCCGTCTTGCTTTGCGCCGCAAGGGGCCGAGAAGCCGCGCCCCACCCGAGCACGAGCGCGAGGACGGCGAGGCTGACGAATTTCATAGCTGCTCCTGGAATTTCAGATTTCAGAATTCAGATTGATTATAGATTGCAGATTCGCTTCAGATTCGATCAGCAATCGTAATCTGAAATCTGAAATCTGAGCTCTGAAATCTCAACGGTGCGGCGAGCGCTGCATCACTTCGGGGCACCGGGTGATCAGCGCCAGTGACGAAACAGACCCGGCAGGCGTGACGTGGGCCACGCAGAGAATCGGGGTCACTGCGTCGACACGACGGGCACCAGTCGTCTGGCGAAACGGGGTGAAGGCGCGACGGGGTGACGAGGTGAAGTACGGTGCGACGTACGGCACGGACACGGGCAGCAGGCCGACGGTCGGCGGATCGGAAAAGTTCGACGAGTGTGCGGTGTTCGGCACGTCCGGTCCGTGGCCCACGAACGCCACTTCCGGCGCCGACCCGATGGCGGCCGCGATCATCGCGGCATTGGACGCGGCCGCGGCACGCGCCGCCTCCTCGCCTTCCTGGCGACCGCTTTTCAGCATGGCGAGGATCACGCGCTCGCTGAGACCGTCGCGCTGCAACGTCACGATCTGCTCGGGCTCAATCGTGAAGACCGTCTTGTCGCGATCGATGAGGGCGAGAATGACCGCCTCCGAGACGCCTGCTTTCGAGAGCTCGACGATCTGATCGACCGTGGCGGCGAGGGCCGCGGCGGGCCCAAGCGCCGTGACGGCACAGACCGTCAGGGCGAAAAACGGGCGCGCGAGCCAGCGGGGCACGAAAGGATTGACTGCAACCGTCCCGCCAGTCGAGCGCGGTCCGGACATAGGGGAATTCTAGAGAATTCGCCGGTTAAGCGCGATCGCCGCGCTGCACTCGGTCCAGGACACCATTCATCCGTAAGGGACAGTCCCTCGGGTCCAGCCGATCTGGTAAGCTTAGGTCTCCCACGGACTTACGAAAGCGATTGGCGGTCGCGCGAGGGTACAGGGCTTGCCTGTCTCAGTCGCGAAGTTCAAGGAGTTTTTTCTCATGCTGTCGAATCGACTCGCGTTTGCCGCTCTGGGCGTTGCGTGCATTGCCGCCGCGACCGCTGGCGGCTACCTCGCCTCACGTCAGAATGCCGCGCCGCCGGCGGCGGTGCAACGCGCGGCCGCGCCGACACCGGACCGATCCGCGCAGCCTGTCCAGGAAACCGAAGCCGTGGTCGGCAACGCGAAAACGCCGGCCACCGAGATCCCAGCGCCGACCGCGGCGCCAAAGGCGGCAGCGCCGGTGACGCGGCGCGTCGAACCGCCGGCGCGTCCGAGTACGGCGCGCGACACCCGGACCGCGCGGAATGAGCCACTGCCAGCGTTGACGAGCCCGTGGCCCAACAGCGCCGCGACGTCCGCGCCGAGCGCGGTGGCCACGCCCGCGCCCGTCGAGAACACGCCGGCACCGCGCGTTGAAGAACGGCCCGCGGCGGAACCGCCGCGCGCGCCCGAGCCGCCGCAAAAGGTCCTCGAAGAGCTCGTCGTCTCGGTCAACTCGGTGATTGGACTGCAGATCGAAACGCCGATCACGAGCGAGCGCGCGCGCGTGGAAGA
Organism: Acidobacteriota bacterium; assembly: GCA_016195295.1. Classification (GTDB taxonomy): domain Bacteria; phylum Acidobacteriota; class Vicinamibacteria; order Vicinamibacterales; family CAVVIG01; genus SRVP-36. The sequence goes on along the minus strand of JACPZV010000272.1, from coordinate 6,179 downwards.
TCGCGTCGAGGCGCGCGTGACGCGCGACGTCAAAGTCGGCGATCGCGTCGCCGTGCCCGCGGGCGCGCGCGCCGTCGGGTCGGTGACGCTGGTCGAAAAGGGCGGCAAGTTCAAGGAGCGGGCGCGGCTCGGCATCCGTTTCCACACGCTCGTGCTGGCTGACGGCACGCGGCTGCCGATTCAAACCGACACGATCTATCGCGACGGCGAAGCGCCGGGCAACAGCAGCGCCGCCAAGGTTGGTGGGGGCGCCGTGGCTGGCGCGATCCTCGGCGCGATTCTCGGTGGCGGAAAAGGCGCCGCCGTCGGCGCGGCGGCCGGTGCGGGCGGCGGCGCCGCCGCCGTCGAGGCCGGCGATCGCAAAGCGGCCACGATTCACGCGGGCGAGGCCGTCACCGCGCGCATTCTGCAGCCGGTGACCGTCACTATCGAGAAGTGAGAAGGCAGAAAGCAGAAGAATCTGAAATCTGAAATCCAACAGGGCGGGACGGGTCGACGATCCTCCCGCCTTTTCTTGTGCCGAATTCTCGTTATAGGTATAATCACTACATTCGAGGGTGGTATGGCCAAAGCCGTATCGGCGGCGGACGCGAATCGGAATTTCTCTCAACTGCTGCGCGACGTGCGTGAAGGACGCGAGTGCGTCATCACGAATCACGGAAAACCCGTGGCCAGGCTCGTCCGTCTGGAAGCGCAACGCGACGTCAGGGCGGCGGCGCGGGCTGTGCTGTTCAAACGGTTGCGATCGCAACCCGCGACGCCTCGCGCCGGGCGCTGGACGCGCGACGAACTGTACGAAGATTGATGGTCACCGTCGCCCTGGACACCAACGTGCTGGCGTACGCCGAAGGTGTCAACGACCCGGAAAAGAAGGCTGTCGCGCTCGCGCTGCTCGACAAGCTGCCGCCGGAATCCACGATGATTCCCGTGCAATCGCTGGGCGAGTTGTTCAACGTCCTCGTGCGCAAGGCGGGACGGACCAAAACGCGGGCGCAGCAGGCCGTCCTGACGTGGGGAGATGCGTTTCCGCTCATTGAAACGTCGCCCGACGTCGTGCTGATGGCGATGGACCTCGCCGCCGATCATCGGCTGGGCGTGTGGGACTCCGTGATTCTCGCCGCGGCGGCGGACGCGCGCTGTCGCCTGTTGCTGTCCGAAGATCTCCAGGACGGCTTCACGTGGAGCGGCGTCACCGTCACCAACCCGTTCTCGTCGCCGCGCCATCCGCTCCTCGCCGCGATGCTGCGCCAGTAAGAGGGCCGCGGAACCTTTCGCGTGCGACAACCGCCGGTGGCGGGAAAAGCGCGTTTCATAGGATGATGGAGCGCGTTTTTTCAAGGAGATCACCTATGCGTCTGCACGCCTCACGCGCGGCGGTTGTGTTTGCGGCGGCGTTGTTCCTCACGCGTTCGGCCGGCGCCCAGCAAGTGACCAAGCCCACCGTCCCCGGCGCCATGAACTTCGCGAAGCTCGAGACGACGGTCGCCTGCGGCGGCGCGACGACGCCGGAAGCGGTGCCCGAGCTGAAGAAGATGGGGTTCGCGTCGATCATCAACCTGCGCCTGCCGACCGAACCCGGCGCGAACATCGACGCCGAGGCGGCCGCGGCGAAGGCCGCCGACATCAAGTTCTTCAGCATCCCCTTCAGCGGACAGTCGCCGGACCCGGCGGTCGCCGACAGGTTTCTCGCCGCCATCACGACGAAAGGCAACGAGCCCGCCTACATCCACTGCTCCGCCGGCAATCGCGCGGGCGCGATGTGGATGATCAAGCGCCTCGTCGTCGATCGTTGGGAAACCGAACAGGCGTTCACCGAGGCGACCGCGCTCGGGCTGACCAGTCCGGCGCTCAAGCAGTTCGCCATCGACTACGCGCAGTCGCACAAGCGATAGTCGGCGGGTCCGGCACGGACTCGCGCCGCGCGGCATGAACCCGAACGACTTTCGCACGCACGGGCACGCGCTCGTCGACTGGATCGCCGAGTATCTCGAGCACTCAGAAACGTATCCCGTTCTCGCTCGCGTGAAGCCGGGAGAGATCGCCGCCGCTCTCCCGGACCACGCACCGGAACAGGCCGAGCCGTTCGAAGTCATCATGAAGGACTTCGAGCGCGTGATTCTCCCCGGCGTCACGCATTGGAACCATCCCGGCTTCTTCGCCTACTTCGCCATCACCGGCAGTGCGCCGGGCGTGCTGGCCGACTTCCTGTCGGCCGCGCTCAATCAGCAAGCGATGCTGTGGCGCACGTCGCCCGCGGCCACCGAGCTCGAAGCGGTGACGCTCGGGTGGCTGCGGCGATTGATCGGCCTGCCTGACGCGTTCGAAGGCGTGATCTACGACACGGCGTCGATCGCGACGATGCACGCGATCGTCGCGGCGCGCGAGGTGGCGGTGGGCGGCGTGCGGGCGAAAGGCCTCGCGGGCCGTAGCGACGTGCCGCGGGTGCGCGTGTACTGCTCCGACCAGACCCACTCCTCGATCGACAAGGCCGTGATCGCGATCGGCCTCGGCCACGAGTCGCTGCGAAAAATCCCGACCGACGATCGGTTCAGCATGCGGATCGACGCGCTGGCCGACGCCGTCCGGCAGGATCGCGCCGACGGCGTGCTGCCGATCGCCGTCGTGCCGACCGTCGGCACGACGTCGACAACCAGCATCGACCCCGTGCCGGCGGTCGCCGACCTCTGCGCGCGCGAGCATCTCTGGATGCACGTCGATGCGGCGTACGGCGGTGTGGCGGCCATGCTGCCGTCGCACGCGCACATCCTCGCCGGCGCCGATCGCGCGGATTCCTTCGTCGTCAATCCGCACAAGTGGCTGTTCACGCCGTTTGATTTGACCGCGTTCTACTGCCGGCGCATGGACGTGGTGCGCGCGGCGTTCGCGCTCACGCCGGAATACCTGAAGACGTCGGAGCCGGCCGAAGTGAAGAACCTCATGGACACGGGTGTCCAACTCGGACGACGGTTCCGCGCGCTGAAGCTGTGGTTCATCCTGCGGTCGTACGGCGCGCAGGCGATCCGCGCGCATCTTGCCCGGCACATTCAGCTGGCGCAGGATCTCGCGTCGTGGGTCGACGCGCACCCGGATTTCGAGCGGCTCGCGCCCGTTCCTTTCAGCGTCGTCTGTTTTCGATGGAAGCCGGCGGGCCGCCCGCTGTCAGAAGCGCAACTAGACGCCGCCAACGAAAAACTGATCGATCTGGTGAACGAATCGGGTGACGTCTTCATGGCGCACACGCGGCTGCGCGGCCAATTGTCGCTGCGCATCGCGATCGGCCACATCAAGACCGAAGAGCGTCACGTCCGGCGGGCGTGGGATCTGCTCACCGAACACGCCGCTCGCTTGTGAATTTCAGATTCAGAATTCAGATTTCAGATTCTCGGTCTTCACACTTCAGCCTTCAGCCTTCACACTTCAAGTCGCCACATCTCTCTCCACGTCTCCCCGCCGTCCTCCGTCACCAGCGCGACGACGCCGTGCTGCGGAAAGGCGATCGCACCGCCGCGCACGAGGAGCGCGAACAGATTGGGCAGGTGGGGATAATGACCGGCGATCAGAACGTCGCGCGTTTCGCGGATCAGCCGACCGCGCATCCGCTGCGGGGGATCGTCCGGTTGCAGATCCTTGGTCGCCGAGAGCTCCGCGAGCGCGTTGCAGGCGCGCCAGAACGTTTCGGCGGTCTGCTTGGCGCGCAGCTTCCCGCTGTGCCAGACGACCGCCGGCCGCGCGCCGCGCCCGGCGGCTTCGGTCGCCAGCCGCTCCACAGCCGCGCGGCCGGAGGGCGACAGCGGGTGGCGAGGATCGACGTCGGGACCGACCGCGTCGCCGTGATGGACGAGGAAGACGTGCACAAGGCTGAAGTCTGAGGTCTGAAGTCTGAGCCTTCACACTTCAGACCTCACACCTCATACTTTACAGCGATGCGCAGCGACTCTTCAGGCGTTCGTGGCTGGCTGCTCCTGCTCTGTCGTCTGCTGCTCGTGTGGCAGCCGTTGAGCCTCGCGGTCACCGCGTCCAGTGCCCTTGAGTCACTGCCGCTTCGCGGCCGCCCGCTCGCGATCATCCTCGTCGTCCGCGTTCTTGTCGCCGCGCTCGGCATCGCGGCGGGGCTCGCGCTCCAGAACCGGCGCGCGGGCGCGGTCGGCCTCGCGAAGATCGCGCTGATCGCGTCGGCGGCCACCGACGTGTTCGTCTACACGACCCCGTACTATCCGAACAATCGGCCGCCCGGCGACACGCCGTTCTATATCGCCGCGTCAGTGGCGTTCTGCACCGTGTGGCTGGTGTATCTTGTGCGTTCGAAGCGCGTGCAGCAGACCTTCTCCTGACTGCGCGCCGCGCTCTGGGACGAGGCTCACTCGAAGCCGGACCGAGGTGGACACATGGTCAAACGCCTTCTCTCTTTCTCGATCACGATCAGTGTGATCGCCAGCGCCGCCGCGCAGCAGCGCGCGCCGCAGAATGAGTCCATCCGCCAGGAAGACCTCAAGGCGGATTTGTTCTTCGTCGCCGGCGATTCGTTGCGCGGGCGGCTGACGGACACGGAAGAAAATCGCGCCACGGCGGACTTCATCAAGTCGCGATTCGAGCGGATGGGATTGAAGCCGGCCGGACCGAACGGGTCGTACTTTCAGAACTACAACCTCATGACCTCGACGCTCGGCGGACCAGGCCCGCTGAACGTCCTCGAAGTGATCGCCGGCGACGGCATCAACCGCGTGTTGCGCGTGGGTCAGGACTTCTATCCTCACCGATACAGCGCCAGCGGCAACGTGATGGGGACCGTCGTCTTTGCCGGATTCGGGATCAGCGCGCCGCACCTGCAGTACGACGACTACAACGGTGACGTCAAAGGCAAGATTGTACTCGCGCTCGATCACGAGCCGGGCGAGCGCGATCCGAACAGCCCCTTCGACGGCGTCGTCACCTCCGAGTCATCGACCGTTTGGCGGAAGGCGCTGGCGGCGCAGGAGAAAGGCGCACTCGCGGTGTTGTTCGTCAGCGACGTGCACAATCATCCGGGCGCGGCCAACTTCGAGGCGGCCGCGCGCGCGTACTGGCCGGAGACGCCGCCGCGCATCAAGAACTACATGCTCGCGGCCTGGGTCGATCGGATACGCATTCCCGTCGCGCAGATCTCGCCGGCGATCGCCGCATCGCTTGCCTCAGGCACGGGGAAATCGTTCGAGGATCTGTCGAAGGCTGCGGAGACCACCCGCGGCCTGACGCCGCTGCTGCTGCCAGGGACCAAGGTGATGCTGAGCGTCGCGGTCGATCGCCACATCGTGCCGGATCGCAACGTCGTCGCCCTGATCGAAGGCGGCGATCCGCGGCTGAAGAACGAACGGGTGATCGTGTCGGCGCACTTCGACCACAACGGCGCGGACGCGACGCAGATTTTCAACGGCGCCGACGACAACGGATCGGGAACCGTGGCCCTCATCGAAATTGCCGAAGCGTACGCGCTGGCCGCGAAAGAGGGTCGGCGGCCGAAGCGGAGCGTCCTCTTCGCCGCGTGGAACTCTGAAGAGCGCGGACTGCTCGGGGCCTGGGCGTACACCGAGCAGCCGCTCGCGCCCCTGACGACGATCGCGGCCGTCCTCAATATGGATATGGTCGGGCGCAACGAAGAAGTGCCGGTGGGCGGGGGCGCCAGGTTCAACGGTCTCGAAGTGCAGACGGCCGAATCGAACAGCAACGCCGTCAACGTGATGGGGTTCACGCGGGCGCCCGACGTCGCCGCGGCGATCGACAAGGCCAATGCCGGCATCGGGCTGGAGGTGAAGAAGCGCTACGACAACAACGCGTCGAATCTCGTGCGACGCAGCGATCAGTGGCCGTTTCTCCAGCACGGCGTGCCGGCGCTGGGCTTCATGACTGGGCTGCATCCCGACTATCACACGCAGTACGACCGGCCGGAGAAGATCAACTACGTGAAGATGGAAAAGATCGCGCGCCTTATTCATCAAGCGAGCTGGGACATCGCAAACGCGGACGCAAGGCCCAAGCCGCCGACAACGCGCGCGATCACCCGCTAAGGGACTGCTGAAAAATAAAATGGACACTATGCTGAAAGCGGCTCGAGCGTATAGTTCCACGCGGGATGGATGTTGTGACGCCGCAGATGGACGTCGTGCATTATGTCGTCTTCAACAGTGAGGCCTTTCTGATAGGTT
>JACPZV010000260.1 GCA_016195295.1 Acidobacteriota bacterium | reverse complement strand
ACCTTCTTGTCCCAGCCGGGCGGAATGTCGAGCGGCAGGCCGCCGATGCGCATCGAGTTGTACGTCAGACGCGCACCGCAGAACTCTTCGAACAGATCGAGAATCAGCTCGCGCTCGCGGAACGCGTACAGGAACACCGTCATCGCGCCGATGTCCATCGCGTGCGTGCCGACCCAGAGACAGTGGCTCGCGATCCGCTGCAGCTCGCAGAGGATCGTCCTGACGTAGCGCGCGCGGCGCGGCACCTCGAGCGACATCAGCTTCTCGACCGTCTCGCAGTAGCCGACGTTGTTGGTCGCGGCCGCCACGTAGTCCATCCGGTCGGTGAGCAGGATGATCTGCGTCCAGTTGCGGTTCTCGCTGAGCTTCTCGATGCCGCGGTGCAGGTAGCCGATGACGACGTCGGCGTCCACCACTTTCTCGCCGTCCAGCCGCAGCACCACGCGCAACACGCCGTGCGTGCTCGGATGCTGCGGGCCCATGTTCAGCACCAGCTCGTTGGTGTCGAACATGGCGCCATGATGAACGGCGGAACCCTGAACCATGAACCTCGAACCTCTCCGTTATTCGATGTCCGCCTGCTCGCGCGACTGGCGCAGCTTCAGCCAGTCAATCGGGTTTTCCATCAGCAGCTCGCCCGGCCCTTCGAGCGGATAGTCCTTGCGCTGCGGGAAGCCTTGCCAGTCCTCCGGCATCAAAATGCGCCGGCGATCGGGATGCCCCGTGAAGGCGACGCCGAACATGTCGTAGACCTCGCGTTCGAGCCAGTTCGCGGCGGGCCAGATGCCGCTGACCGACGGCAGCGGCTGTTGCTCGCCGACGATCACTTTCATGCGCACGCGATGGCGATGGCGCGTCGAATACAGACAATAGACCACGTCAAAGCGGCCTTCGGCGCGCGGCGGCCAATCGGTCGCGGTGACGTCGGAACAGAAATCGAACGCCGCATCGGCGGCATCGCGAAGGTGTTGCGCCGCCTGCAGCACCTGCGCGACGGGGACGACGACGGTCCAGTCGCCGAGCCAATAGCTGACGCGCGACACGCTGCCCGAGACGGCCGCTTGAAGCGAGGCGATGAATGCCGGCGCGGGGACGTCGGCCGGCGGCGGCGGATCCGGGGGGCCACTCGGCGGCGCGACCGCCGGCGGATGTGGCGCCGCCTTCGACGGCGGAGGCGCCGCAGCCATTTAGACCCATTCCAGCGCGCCCTTCTGCCACGCGTAGTAGTAGCCGACCACGAGAATGAAGATGAAGACGATCATTTCGATCAGTCCGAACAGCAGGAGCTTGTCGAAGATGACGGCCCACGGAAACATGAAGACGGTCTCGACGTCGAAGATGACGAAAAGCATCGCGACGAGGTAGTACCGAATGCTGTACCGGTCGCGAGCATCGCTGAGCGGTTCGATGCCGCACTCGTACGGCTCCAGCTTCACCTTGTTGTACTTGCTCGGGTGAATCAGGCTCGTGAAAACCAGCGTGAACACCGCGAAGCCGGTCGCGACCGCGACGAAGATAGCGATGGGAATGTAGGCTGAAAGCATCGGGCTGCCGCGTCGCGCGAGAAAAACGCGACAGTAGAAAAGCCGTTGGTTTATAACATGCGACCTGAGGGGTGTCAAGAAACCGGCCGGTCGCGCGAGGCGTCACACAATTCGCCGCAACTCACAGATTTCAAACCGTTTTTCGCTCGCCAATCCTTGACGCTTCTCCGAACCGGGACCTATACTCACGGCATGACCGCTGGGCGCATTTGGCCCGCATTCCGCGCGACCGCAGTCGCTCATTCCGCCCGAGCGCGTCACCTTCGCCGCGACCAAGCCCGGGCTGACCGCACGCGGCACGCTCATCAAAGATCAGCAGGGACGGCCATGATCCGTGTCGAGACCCGACCGCTCGCGTCGGTGTTCATGGGCGTGGCGATCGCGGCCGCCGTGATGGTCATTGCCGCCGGGCAAACGCAAACGCCGACGCCCAGCACGCAGGCGCCGGGACGGCAGGCGCCGTCGTTTCGCGCGGGCGTCGAGTTGGTCTCGCTGAATGTGACGGTGTCGGACGGCGCCGGACGGTACATCACGGATCTCGCGAGCGAGGAGTTCAACGTCTTCGAGGACGGCGTCAAACAGGACGTCACGTTCTTCACGCGGACCAACCTGCCGATCGCGCTGGCCCTGCTGCTCGACACCAGCGCCAGCATGGACATCAAACTGCCGACGGCGCAGGAAGCCGCGATCGGCTTCGCGAAGCGCCTGCGGCCGCAGGACCTCGCCGAGGTCATCGACTTCGACAGCCGCGCGGTCATCCTGCAAAACTTCACGGCCAACGCCGCCGAGCTGGAGCAGGCCATCCGCAAGACGTCGGCCGGCGGATCGACCTCGCTCTATAACGCGGTCTACGTCGCTTTGAAGGATCTCAAGAAAGTGGTCGCGAAGAACGTCGACGACATCCGACGGCAGGCGATCGTCGTGCTCTCGGACGGTGAGGATACGTCGAGCCTGCTGCCGTTCGAAGAGGTGCTCGATCTGGCGAAGCGATCGGAAACCGCGATCTACTCCATCGGCTTGCGCGCGCCCGAAGGGTCGGGAACGGTCACCAAAGGTTTCAAGGAAGCCGAGTTCGTTTTGCGGCAGTTCTCGCAGGAAACGGGTGGCCGCGCCTTCTTCCCAGCGCAGCTCTCGGATCTTGCCGATGTCTACGGACAGATTTCCGACGAGTTGTCCAGTCAGTACACCGTCGGCTACACGCCTCGCAATCCGCGCCGCGACGGCGCCTGGCGGCGCATCGTCGTACGCCTCGCGCGGCCGAACCTGACCGCGCGCACCAAGCTCGGGTACTTCGGGCCGACCACGCCGCGATGAATCTCGCGCCTCTCGCCCTCTACGCGGCGGCCATGGTGGCTTACGCATGGCACTTCGCGCGGCGTCACGCCGCGGTCGGACGCGCGGAGACGACGATGCTCGTCGCGGGCGCGCTCGCGCACACGTTCGTGATCGGCATGCTGACCATGGAGGTCGGACAAGTGCCGATGGCGGGCGCGACGTCCGCGATCTCCACGTTCGTCTGGCTGCTCGCGCTGGCGTACCTCTACACGGAGATGACCACCGACGAGCGGGCGATGGGCGTGTTCATCCTGCCGCTGCTGGTCCTGCTGCAAGCCATACCGGCGTTTCGTCCGATCGAAGATCGCGCGGCGGTGCTGCAGGGACCGTGGTTCGGGCTGCACGTCTCGTCGCTGCTGTTCGCGTACGCCAGCTTCGCGCTGGCGTGCGTGATTGGCATCACGTACGTCCTGCTCTTCAAGGAAATCAAGGCGAAGCATCTCGGTTTCTTCTACGCGCGCCTGCCGTCGCTGCGGAGGCTACGGCGCCGGCGATCCACGGGTCCAGGCGATGTCGATTGAAGATCCGAAGATCTTCGTCGCCCTGCTGTGCTGGGTCGTGTACTCGTTCGAGCTTTTCGGCGCGCGGCGGCTCGGGTGGGGCGGCCGGCGCACGGCGTATTTGTCGCTGGTCGGCTTCGTGATCGTGCTACTGAACTTCGTGCCGATCAGTTACTTTTTTTCGAAGAGCCATAGTTTCTGATGCATCTTCTCCTGGTCGGCGTCAGCCATCGCACCGCGCCGGTCGAAGTGCGCGAACGCGTGGACTTTCAGGCGCGCGGCGTCGCCGACGCGCTTGCAGCGCTGGCCGCGCGCGGATCGACGCGCGAAGCGGTCGTCGTGTCCACGTGCAATCGCGCCGAGCTCTACGTGGCGTGCGACGACGTCGCGCCAACCCGCGATGACCTCGTGCGCTTCGTCGGCGACTTCCACGGCCTGGCGCAGGCGGATCTCGCGCCGCACCTCTATGCCGTCAGCGATCTCGACGCGGCCCGCCATCTGTTCCGGGTCGCGGCGGGCCTCGATTCGCTCGTCGTCGGCGAGCCGCAGATTCTCGGTCAGGTGAAGGAAGCGCATACGGCCGCCACCGAGGCGCACACCGTCGGACCGGTGCTCAACCGGCTGTTCCACGGCTCCTTCGCGGTCGGGAAACGCGTGCGGGCCGAAACCGGCCTCGGCGCTGGCGCGGTGTCGGTGAGCTACGCCGCCGTGGCGCTGGCACGCAAGATTTTCGGCGACCTGACCGGGCGCAGCGTGCTCGTCGTCGGCGCCGGCGAAATGGGCAAGCTCACGGCCTTGCACATGAAATCGCAGGGCGTGCACCACATGACCATCGTCAGCCGCACGATGGCCCACGCCGCGCGAACCGCCGAGGCGATCGGCGGCGCCAGCGCGGCGCCGTGGGACGAGCTCGATGCCGCGCTCGGCGCGAGCGACATCGTGATCACGGCCACGGGCGCGGCGGCGCCGATTCTCACCAAGGCGCACCTCGAAAGCGTCATGCGCCCGCGACGCAGCCGCCCGCTGTTCATCATCGACATCGCGCTCCCACGCGGCGTCGAAGCCGCGGCCGACGAGATCGAGCAGGTGTTCCTCTACAACATCGACGATCTCCAGGTCACGGTCCGCGAGAATCTCGCGCGGCGCGCCAGCGAAATGGTCCGCGCGGAAGCCATCGTCGCTGAAGAGATCGAGAAGTTCGGCGCGTGGTTCCGTTCGCGCGGCGCCATCCCGACCGTGGTCGCGCTGCGTCAGCGGTTCGACGCCATTCGGCGCGCCGAGCTCGAGCGTCTCGACTTCAAGTTGTCGGCACTGCCGCCCGAAGCCCGCACGCGCGTGGATGAGATCACGCATCTCATCGTCGAAAAACTTCTGCTGACGCCCACCGAGCAGCTCAAAGCCGTCGGTGACGCCGACACCGTGGGCGCCTACACGGAGGCGCTGACGCGGTTGTTCGGTCTGTCCGAGCAGGAAGCCGACGAGGAGCGCGCCGACAACGTCGAGCCTTTCAATCCTGACCGGCGTAACCGGCCGCGATCGTCGCGCTGAACCGCCGTGTCTCAGGAACTCCGCATCGGCACACGCGGCAGCCAACTCGCCTTGTGGCAGGCCAACACGGTCGCCGCGCGCATCGCCGCGACGGGCGGCGCAACGTGCCGCCTCGTCATCATCAAGACATCCGGCGATCGCCTGCAGGAAGCGCCGCTCTCGACCCTCGGCGGGAAGCGACTGTTCGTGAAGGAAATCGAAGACGCGCTCCTGCGGCGCGACGTCGACCTTGCCGTCCACAGCAGCAAGGACATGCCGGCCGTGTTGCCTGATGGCCTGGCCATCGCGGCCGTGCTGCCGCGCGAGGATCCGCTCGACGCGGTGGTGCTGCCACAGAGGGCTGAGGGCGCAGGGCTGAGGGCTCAGGACGCGGCCCAGCCTTCAGCCTTCAGCCCTCAGCCCTCAGCCCTTGACGATCTCGTCGCCCATCTCGGCCAGTCGCCGTCGATCGGAACCGGCAGCGTGCGCCGCGTCGCTCAGTTGACGCGGTTGTTTCCCAACGCGCGATTCGTGCCGATGCGTGGCAACCTCGACACACGGTTACGCACGCTCGATCAGGAACCAGCGGACAAGGCTGATAAGCTTGGGGCCATTGTGCTGGCCGCGGCCGGCCTTCGACGGCTGGGATTTGCCTCGCGCATTTCGATGACGTTGCCGCCCGCCGCCTGTGTGCCGGCGCCCGGGCAAGGCATCGTCGCCATCGAAATCCGTGAAGACGAGGACGTCGTGCGGCGCGCCGTCGCGCCGATCAACGATCGGGAAGCCGGCGCGGCCCTCGCGGCCGAGCGCGCGCTCGTGGAAGCGCTGGGCGGCGGATGTCAGACTCCGGTTGGGGCGCTGGCCTCGCCGCTCCCCAATGAGATGCTCGAGGTGATCGCGGTGGTGGTCGCGCTGGATGGCAGTCGGGCCGTGCGCGCCCATGCCCGAGGATCCTGGAGCGAGGCCGCCGCGACTGATGACTGAGACTGGCGATTGACGACTGCTGACTGGCGACTGATGACTGGTGACTGACGACTACTATGTCCATCGTCTACTTAATCGGCGCCGGTCCCGGCGACCCCGGCCTCATCACCGTGCGCGGCATGCAGTGCCTCGCCGCGGCCGACGTCGTGCTCTACGACCACCTCGTGCCTGCGCGGCTGCTCCGCTACGCGCGGCCGGATGCCGAAACGATTGACGTCGGCGTCGCCGCGCCCCAGCCGCTCGAGCAGGAAGCCATCTGCTATCTGCTCGCGGAAAAAGCGCGCGAAGGAAAGACCGTCGCGCGGCTCAAGTGGGGCGACCCGTTTGTTTTCGATCGCGGGGGGAGCGAAGCGCTGTTCCTGCACGAGCAGGGCGTGCGTTTCGAAGTCGTGCCCGGCCTCCCGGCGGGCATCGCCGTGCCGAGCTACGCGGGCATTCCGATTACGTACCCGGGCGGCGGCGACACGCTGACGTTCGTGCGCGGCCACGAGGACGAGGGCAAGACCCGCGCCTCGGTCGACTGGAGGAGCCTCGCCCGTCTCGATGGCACGATCGTCTGCTACGCCGGACCCGACCAGCTGCCCCACATCCTGAACGCGCTGCTGTCGCACGGCCGTCCCGCAGACGATTCAGCCGCCGTGGTCTACGACGGTACGTTGCCCACGCAGCAAACGATCGACGGCACCCTGGAAGCGATCGCGGCGGCGGTGAAAACGTCGAACGACCGACGCCCCGCCATCCTCGTGGTCGGCCGCGTCGTCGCGCTTCGCGAACATCTGCGCTGGTTCGACGCGCGACCGCTCCTCGGCAAACGTATCCTCGTGACCCGTCCGCGCGGCCAGGCTGCCGACCTCGTCGACCGACTCGAGGCCATGGGCGCCGCGGCGATCGAGGCGCCCATGGTCCGCATCCTGCCGCCGGAGGACTACGGTCCGTTGGACGAGGCGTGCGCTCGGGCATCGGCGTTCGACTGGATCATTTTCACGAGCGCGAACGCGGCCGACGCCTTTGTCGAGCGCCTGCTGGACGGCCCGCAGGACCTGCGCGCGCTCGGCGGCGTGAAGCTGTGCGGCGTCGGTCCGGCGACGGCGGAACGGTTGGCGCGCCACGGCCTCAAAATCGACCTCACGCCCGCCGAGTACCGCGCGGACGCCGTCGTCGGCGCCATCACCGAACAACGGCCGGTTCGAGGACTGAAGGTCTTGCTGCCACATGCCGACATCGGCCGCGAGCTGATCGCGGAGGAGCTGCGCAAGCAGGGCGCAGAGGTCACGGAAGTCGTGGCGTATCGCACGGTGGAGGAGGAACCCGATCGCGAGGGCGCGCCCGACGTCTATCGCATGCTGCTCGAGCGTCGAATCGACGTCGTCACGTTCACCAGCGGGTCCGCGGTGCGCAGCTTCGTCCGCGCGCTCGGCGCCGAGCCGGCCGCCGATCTGCTGAGCGGCACGGTCGTCGCCGCAATCGGTCCCGTGACGGCGGAAGCGGCGACGCAGTGCAACATCCAGACGAGCGTCATGCCGGCGTCGTCCACGATCCCCGCGCTCGTCGATGCGATTGTGGAATACTTTTCGAAGGAGCGCTCGGAGATGACGGAGAACACAAAGCGGAAATAGCCACGGAGACACCGAGACACAGAGTAGTGTTTGTACAACTTGTCTCCGTGTCTCCGAGTCTCCGTGGCTTACTTGACTCCGTGATCTCCGTAGTCTCCGTGATCTCGTAAAACGGAAGAAATGCCATGAACCCAGTCACCACGCACACGACCCTGAAACTCACGCGACGGCTCCGACGCCTGCGTCAATCGGAGGCGATGCGGGCGATGGTGCGCGAGACGCGGCTCTCGCCGGACATGTTCATGCTGCCGCTGTTTGTCTGCGAAGGCGAAGGCATTCGACGCGAGGTGCCGTCGATGCCCGGCGTCTTCAACCTGTCGGTCGACGAAGCCGTGAAGGAAGTCGAGGGCGCGAAGGGCGACGGCGTGACGAGCGTCATTCTGTTCGGCCTGCCCGATCGCAAGGACGACGTCGGGTCGCGCGCCTACGATCCCGAGGCGCCTGTCCAAGCCGCCATCCGCGCCATCAAACGCGTCGTGCCCGGCGTGCTCGTCGTCACCGACGTCTGCCTGTGCGAGTACACGGACCACGGCCACTGCGGCATCGTGATCGACGGGGAAGTCGCGAACGATCCGACCGTCGATCAGCTCGTGCGTGTGGCGGTGTCGCACGCCTCGGCGGGCGCGGACATCGTCGCGCCGTCCGACATGATGGACGGCCGCGTCGGCGCGATCCGCCAGGCGCTCGACGAGCGCGGATTCCAGAACACGGCGATCATGACCTACGCCGCGAAGTACTGTTCCGCGTTCTACGGTCCGTTCCGCGACGCCGCGGCCTCGGCGCCGGCGTTCGGCGACCGCCGATCGCATCAGATGGATCCCGCCAACACCGACGAAGCGCTGCGCGAAGTGGCGCAGGATATCGAGGAAGGCGCGGACATCGTGATGGTGAAGCCGGCCGCGACCTACCTCGACGTCATCCGGCGCGTGAAGGACACGTTCCACTACCCGACCGCCGCGTATCACGTCAGTGGCGAGTACGCGATGCTGAAGGCCGCGGCGCGCAATGGCTGGATCGACGAACGGCGCGCCATGCTCGAAACGTTGACGTCCATCCATCGCGCCGGCGCCGACATCATCCTCACTTACTTCGCGCGCGACGCCGCGCGAGCGATCGCCTGACATGATCATCACGTCGTTGCTCCTCGCGGGAGTGCTCGGTGCGGGCGCACAGGCCACGACGCAGAACGCGCGGGAGGCCGTGCGCATCGAAGCCAAAGACGACGGTCTCTCGCTGTCGCCGCGCATCACCGCTGGGCTAACGACGTTCAGCGTCGAGAACACCGGGACGGAGCCGCACGAGGTGCGCTTCGTGCGATTGAACGACAAGCACACGCTCGCCGACTTCTCGGCGTGGCTCAAAACCGGCGGCGCGGTGCCGTCGTGGGCCGTCACGGCCGGCGGTGTCGGCGCGCTCGCGCCGGGCGCGAAAGAGGAATACCTCTTCAACATCGCGCCCGGCTCCTACATCGTCCTATGCGGCCATCGAGGAGACGACAGCGTGACACACGCGGAGAAAGGCGGCTTCACGCCGCTGCAGGTCGACGCCGGAACGTCCACGCTGCGGCCGCCGGACGCGGATCGCACCGTCACGCTTCACGATCACGGGTTTCAGTTGACGGCGCCCGTCGAGGGCGGCCGCTCGACGTGGCATCTGCGCAACACGGGAAGCGAGCCGCATCAAGCGTTGATCGTGAAATTGTCGGAAAGCGGGGACGAGTATCCCGAGCGCGCCTGGTTCAACCACGGCGCCCGCGGCCCGCGTCCGGGTCAGCCCGTAGGCGGGGTGCTCGAGGTGCCGCCGGGTGAAGAGGCGTGGTTCCGCGTCGAGCTCGAGCCGGGGCACTATCTGTTGTTGTGCGCGGAACGAGAGGAGGACGGCCAGCACTTCGACCTCGGGATGATCTACCGCTTCACCATTGAGTGACGCGATTCGGCTTTCGCTCGTCGGTGACCGGGTATGGCGGTATGATGGGAAAAATGGAGAAGCGCGCGATCCGCGTGTCTGAGTCTGAAGCGACGAGTGATTTGAAGTCGCTGTTGGCTCGCGTGCGCGCCGGCGCCGAAGTCGTGATCGAGCGCAACTCGGAGGCGGTGGCGGTCATTCGTCCCGCCGATCCGCCTGTCCGACGGCTGTCAGAATCTCTCCGTCTCGCCAGGAACCGCGGTTCAAAGGCGACCCTCGATGGAGACTTCGGCCGGGATCTCAAACGAATCGTCGACAGCCACGGCGAATCTCTCAACCCGCCCGCGTGGGACTGATTCTCGACTCCAGCGTAGTGATCGCG
>JACPZV010000259.1 GCA_016195295.1 Acidobacteriota bacterium | reverse complement strand
CCTCGAGCCGCTCGCGGCGCGTCACTTCGTCGAGCGCCAGCGCGGCCGCCACCGCTTCGCGCGCCACGTCTTGCTGGCTTTCCCGGAACGCCTTCCAGTCGATGCCGGCCTCGCGTGGATCGACGCGTTGGTCCATGAGCCGGCGCGCGAAATCTTCGAGGCGCCGGTCGAGCTCGCGCTCGATCATCGACGCGGGCACTTCGAACGGCACGCGCGTCGCCAGCTGCTTCATGAGCTCGGCGCGCAGCTCGCGTTCCGCGGCGTGTTTCGCTTCGTGCTCCAGATCCTCGCGCACGCGCGCCTTCAGCGCGTCGAGCGTTTCAAACTCACCCAGGTCCTTCGCGAACTCGTCGTCCAGATCGGACAGCACGCGCCGCTTGAGGCCCTTCACCCGAACTGTATACGACACGTCGGTGTTGGCGAGCTCCCCAATGGAGTAGTCCGCGGGATAGTGGATCATGAACGTCTTGGTCGCCCCGACCTCGAGTCCGATGAGCTGTTCGTCGAAGCCGGGCGGGTTGGCGTTGGCGCCGAGCTCGACGCTGACGTCCTTGTGCGTATCGGGGGGACGGGAGCCGGCGCCCGAACGGCCCGACTCCCGTCCTCCGAGATCGCGGCGCTCGAGGTCGAGCACCACCGTGTCGCCGTGATCCACGCCGCGTCCTTCGACCGGCTCGTAGCGCGCCGCGCGATCGCGCAGCCGCTGAAGCGCCAGGTCGACCGCCTCGTCTTCGATCCGGCTCGACGGACGCTGCAGCGTCATGGTCGACAAATCGCCGGGGTCGAACGCCGGCACCGTGTCGAACGACGCCGTAAAGGTGAGCGGCTGGCCCTCGTCTATCGTGACGTCCCGCACGTCTGGCGTGTCGACCGCCTCGAGACCCTGCTCGCGCAGCGCATCGCTCATGGCGCGCGGGATGAGATCGTGAACGACGTCGTGCAGGATTTGCTCCTTGTACCGCTGCTTGATGACGCGCGCCGGCGCCTTGCCGGGCCGAAAGCCCGGCACGCGGGCCTTACGGGAATAATCGGCCGCGATGCGATCAATTTCGGCGTCGACAACGCCGCTGGGGATTTCGACGCGGACGTTCTTGCGCGTCGCGTTGACATCCGCGAACTCGGTCTTCATGTCAGTCCTTCAGAATATACCAGGCCGAGGGCGGCTTCCTCTTCGGACCCGTTCACGCGCGTGCCCCACGTCGTCACGTGGGGATCTCTCGCCGAGTACGAGCGTCAAGACGAAGGCGCCGGGCACGAGGGCAAGTTGGAGCCGCACGTGATGGACGTTCACGCGGTCACGCCGGCGTTGGCTGCTGGCGACGTGCAACGAGGCGCGCGGCTGGATGGTGCGAAAGGGGGGACTCGAACCCCCATAGCCCGTTACGGCTACCGGATCCTAAGTCCGGCGCGTCTGCCAGTTCCGCCACTTTCGCAAGATGGAGCGCAAGGTTCCGGGTCCAGCGTAACACGCCATTTCCGTCGCGGCGACGCCGATTTGTTGATGCGGCTGGAGCCGTGTGGTACTATCCGCCGCCCGTAACGATGTCGCAGTTCGTCGATCGATCCGACCTCTATCACGGCTTGTTTCGTTGGCACCGAAGCCGCTGGCAGCATTGAAGCGGCGCTGGCCTCCGACGTCGATGTGACATGCGTTGGCGAGCGACAGTGGTTGCGGTCGCGATTGTCGCGGCGCTCGTCCGCGTGCCCTCGCCGATCGTCGAACGCCTCTATGCGATCCGCGCGTACGGGTTGCTCCAACGGCTTCTCACTTCCGCCTCCAACGTCACGTCGTTCGCCTTGCTCGACGTTCTGCTGGGAGTCGTTGCAGTTTTCTGGCTCGGCCTCGGTGCGCGAGATGTCAAGCGATTTCGACTTCGCGCCGTCCTCTCCATCGCGGGCCGCACGGTCGTCTGGTCGGCGGCGCTTTACCTGGTTTTCCTGCTGGTGTGGGGACTCAACTATCGGCGCGTGCGCTTGATCGACGCGCTCGGCGTCGATGCGGCGCGGGTGACGCCCGATGCCGTGCAGCGCGCCGCGAATTTCGCGGTCGTGCGCGTGAACGATCTGCACGATCCGGCGCATGCAGGAGGCTGGCCCGCGGCCGATGCCATCGAGCCGGCGCTGTCCGACGCGTTCGCGCAGGCGGTCGACGTCGTGGGACGCCGGCCCGCCCTCGTCGCGCGCCCCAAGCGCAGCGCGCTCGACTGGTACTTCCGGCGCGCCGGCGTCGCCGGCATGACCGATCCGTTTTTTCTCGAGACGCTCGTCGCGGCCGACCTCCTGCCGTTCGAGCGGCCGTTCGTCATCGCGCACGAATGGAGCCATCTGGCGGGGCTGGCGGACGAAGGAGAGGCGAACTTCGTCGGCTGGCTGACGTGCCTGCGCGGCTCGGTCGGCGATCGCTACAGCGGCTGGCTGTTTCTCTACGGCGAACTGGCTGGCGCGAGCGGCGGCCCCGAGCGCTCGCGACTCGCCTCGATGCTGGCCGACGGACCGCGCGACGATCTCCGCGCCATACGCGATCGCCTGACGCGCCACGTCAACCGCCGCGTGGCGGCTGCCGGGTGGCGGGTGTACGACGCGTACCTGAAAGCCAATCGCGTCGAGGCCGGCGCCGCGAGCTACGACGAGGTCGTGCGCCTCGTGCTCGGCGCGCGATTCCCGAGCGGTCGCCGGCCGTTGGATGACCCCTAGCGTGAGTTTGAACCGCGGCACGCGTCATTGTAGTCGCGCCCCGCGGCCGCACGCTTCGCTTATAATCCCTCTCCGCATGGCCGACGCTCCGGCGCCACGCCTCGTCATCACCGATGCGCTCGGCCGCCGCATCGTCACGATCGACAAGCCGCTCTTCACGATCGGCCGCCGCAGCGAGACGGATTTGCGGTTGCCCGGCGCGGACATCTCGCGCGTGCACGCCGAGATCACGCTCGAGCGCGGCGTCTGCACCGTGCGCGACAAGCAGTCCCGCTTCGGGACGTTCGTCAACGGCGAGCGCGTCAGCGAGAAAGTGCTCGTGCACGGCGACGAGCTGCGGCTGGGGCAGGCCGGCGACACCGAGATCGTCTTCTTCGTCGACGAAGACTCGCCGTCGGTGGAGAAGAGCGCGATTTCGGCGGCGACCGAGCTGCGCCAGATGGCGACGCTGCTCGAAGGGTTGCGCGCGCTCGGGTCGGGCCGCGTGCTCGATGAAGTGCTCGCGCTCGTGCTCGATTCGGCCATCGACGTCACCGGCGCCGAGCGCGGCTTCATCATGCTGGCCAACCGCGGCATGCAACTGGAGTTCAAGCTCGCGCGCGCCCGCGGCAAGGTGACCCTGCCCGGCCGGACGTTCGAGACGAGCCGCAAGATTCCCGAAAGCGTGTTCGCGACCGGCAAACACACCATCGTCGAGGATCTGCTGGACGGCGATCTCGCGCCGCTGCACACCGGCACCGTCGCGCTCGGCATTCGTCACGTGCTCTGCACGCCGCTCCGTCTCGTGCGCTACGTCGAGCGCGCGGAGCAGAGAGGCGCCGAGGAGCTGATCGGCGTGCTGTACCTCGACAGCCGCGAGCGCGGCGCCCTGCGATCGGCGTCCGCGACGTCCGCGCTCGACACGCTGTCGGCGGAAGCGGCGCTGGCGATCGAGAACGCGCGGCTGTACCGCGAGGCCCTGGACAAAGCGAAATTCGAGCAGGAGCTGAAAGTCGCCGCCGCGATTCAACAGTCGCTGCTGCCGCCCGCCCACCGCGAGGGCGCCTTCTACTCGACCGCCGCGGCGTCGGTGGCGTGCCGCGCGGTTGGGGGCGATTTCTTCGACTACGTCGATCTCCCCCCGAACCAGTTCGGCTTCATCGTCGGCGACGTCGCGGGCAAAGGATCGCCGGCGGCCCTGCTGGCCGCGGCCGTGCTCGGGATGTTCAGCGCCGAGGCGACGTATCAGCCGAACGCCGCGCCGTTGATCGCGCGGCTCAATCACGGCCTCTTCCGCCGCCCGAT
>JACPZV010000312.1 GCA_016195295.1 Acidobacteriota bacterium | reverse complement strand
GATCCAAACGACACGACGCACGGCACGTTCTTCCAGGTGCTGCCCACGCCGCGCGTGTACGCCCGCTTTCCGTTTTTCAACATGATGAACACCGGCGACGCCTTCGGCGAGCTCATCGTCCGACCATCGAAAACCGTGACGCTGCGTGTGGATGTTCACTCGCTTCGTCTGGCGGACGCCAACGACCTTTGGTATCAAGGCGGCGGCGCCTTTCAGGCGGCAACGTTCGGGTTTGCGGGCCGGGCGTCGAGCGGTTATTCCCATCTGGCCACGCTCGGCGATGTGAGCGGCGATCTGCTCGTCAACCCTCACGTCTCCATCGGGGCCTATTACAGCTATGCGGCGGGGCAGGCAGTGACGCAATCCATCTATCCGGGCGCCAGCGGTGCGCAGTTCGGGTACGTCGAGCTGTTGCTGCGGTTCTAGCGTCGGTGGCTACTCTTGCGCGACCGATTCGAGGGCGGCGCGATCGACGACGAGGAACCCGTCTTTGTCGGTGCGAACGATGTCCTCTTTGCCCCACCGGCTCATGATGCGGATCGACGTTTCGATCGTCGTGCCGATCATGTCGGCGATTTCCTGTCGGGACAGCACCAGCGGGATGAAGAGGCCGTCCGGCCGGCGCTGGCCCATGTCGTGCGCGAGCTTGAGGAAGAATCGCGCGAGGCGCGCTTCGACCCGGCCGCCGGAGAGCTCGGTCAGCCGGTTCGTCAGCTCGACGAGCCGGTGCGTGAGTCCGACGAGCAGGCCGCGGACCAGTGTCGGATGCGTTTCGAGCAGCGCGAAGAACGCCTGTCGCGGAATCAGAACGCACGCGGTCGGTTCCAGCGCGACGGCGCTGGCCGGATAGGCGCGCGACTCGTACACGGCGACCGCGCCGACCGGATCGCCGGGGCCGAAGATCTCGAGGATGACGTCGGTGCCGCGCGCGGTCGTCTTGAACACTTTGACGCGCCCGGAGACAACGGTGTAAAGCGAGTCGGAGGCATCGCCTTCGCTGAAGAGGGTCTCGCCCTTGTCGAACTCGCGGACATGGGCGACCGCGGCGAGTCGCTGGCGATCGTCAGGCGAGAGACGCCGGAAAACTGTGGACCGGCGCAGGATCTCGTCGAGCGGCTCTGGCATCGCGGCCTATTGTGCCCGATATGACGCCCGTCATACCGGCGGATTGCCGATCCCGATACCTTGGATCGCACAACGGGAGGAGTTATGAACGACCGACCCGAGCACGCGACCGTCGGTGAAATCGTCGCCACTGACTTCCGCACGGCCGGCGTGTTCGAAACCTTCGGCATCGATTTCTGTTGCGGCGGACGCCGGTCGCTCGCCGACGCCTGCCGTACCGCCGCCGCGGATCCCGCCGCCGTCATTCGCGCGCTGAATGCGCTGCCGCCGCCGGCCACGGTGGACGATGACGTGACGCGCTGGCCGCTCGAGCGTCTGATCGATCACATCCTGGTGACGCACCATGCGTACGTACGATCCGCGCTGCCGGCGATCGCGCGCTATCTCGAGAAGCTCCACGAGATCCACGGCGCCAGGCATCCGGAGCTGACGCGCATCGCGACGATCTTCGAGCAGGTGATCGGCGATCTCGAACAGCACATGTTCAAAGAGGAGCAGATCCTGTTTCCCTACGTGCGCGACCTCGCCAGGCAGTTCTTACAGGCCGGGCAGCCGAGCGGCGCGGGCGTGAGCCCGTTCGGCACGGTGGAGAATCCAATCCGCATGATGGAGCGCGAGCATCGCGAGGCGGCCGACGAGCTGCGTCTCATTCGCGAGCTGACGAACGGCTACACGCCGCCCGCGGACGGCTGCACGACGTACACCGTCTGCATGGCCGAGCTGGCGCAGTTCGAGCGCGACCTGCACCGTCACGTGCACCTGGAGAACAACGTCCTGTTCCCGAAGGCGGTCGAGCTCGAGATTGCCTCGTCTTTTCGGACTTGACAGCGCATAGTCAAGTAGTCTATTGATTACTTGACTATGGCACACGACACGCACCGCCAGTTCAAAGACCGCCTCTACGGTCAGTTCGCACGAATTGGCAAGGCGCTCTCGAGCCCCTACCGATTGGAAATCCTGGAGCTGCTCGCGCAAAGCGAGCGCACCGTGGACTCGCTCGCCACCGAAATCGGGCTGTCGCTGGCCAACGCCTCCCAGCACTTGCAAGCGCTTCGGCAAGCGGCGCTCGTCGAGAGCCGGAAGGACGGTCTCTTCGTGTACTACCGGCTGGCCGGCGCCGAGGTGTTCGAGCTCTCCAAGGTCATACGAACGGTGGCGGAACGCCGGCTGGCGGAATTCGAACGGCTCGTGCGCGAACATTTCGGCGGCCGCGCGGATGCCGAACCGGTGCCGATGGCCGAACTGCTCAAGCGGGCGAGGTCGAAGCAGGTGGTCATTCTCGACACCCGGCCGGCCAGCGAGTACGTCGCCGGGCACATCGCCGGCGCGATCTCGGTCCCCGTCGACGATCTGCAACGACGATTGCGGCAGCTCACCAAGGGCAAGGAATACGTGGCCTACTGTCGCGGGCCGTACTGCGTGTACGCCGACCGCGCCGTCGAGCTCCTCCGGGCGAACGGACGACGCGCGCGGCGACTGCTCGACGGATTTCCGGAGTGGCGCGCGGCGGGCCTTCCAGTGGCAGGCGGTGTTCAGCCATGATTCTTCGGCCTTACTACTACGGCGCCCGCTACTGCTTGCATGACTCCGCCGACGTCGCGATCTCGTTTACACCACTACGAGACGGCGATGAGATCGAGCTCGGAAACACTCAGGATTGATCCAATGGCCAAGACTCTCTTCATCCTGAACGATCCCCCGTACGGAACGGAGCGGACGTACAACGCGCTTCGGCTGGCCGGGTCCCTCTCGAAGCGTGATGGTGAACAGGTGAAGGTCTTCCTCATCGGTGACGCAGCGAGCGGCGCGAAGGCCGGCCAGAAGGTTCCGCAGGGCTACTACAGCGTCGAGGTCATGCTGCTCGGCGTGGCGAAACGAGGCGGGGAGATTGGCGTCTGCGGGACGTGCATGGACGCGCGCGGTGTCACCGATGGTGAGCTGAGCGAATCATCGCGCCGCAGCTCGCTCGACCAGCTGACCGAATGGACGCGGTGGGCCGACAAGGTGCTGGTGTTCTGAAGCGGTTCAGGGGAAAGGAAGCTGTCGTCATGAGCCAGCCCAAGACCGTCGTCGTCCTCGGTGGCGGGGTCGGCGGCGTCGTGACCGCCCGCGACCTCCGGAGCCGGCTGCCCTCTGCGCATCGAATCGTGCTGGTGGAGCGCGAGCGCGAGCACCTGTTTGCGCCGTCGCTTCTCTGGCTCATGGTCGGCCAACGCCGCGCTGAGTCGATCAAGCGGCCCTTCACGCGGCTGGAGCGAAAGGGCATCGAGGTGCGCGTCGGCGAAATCGAGCGCATCGATCCCGACGCACGCCGCGTCACCGTCGCGGGCGAGGTGCTCGATGCCGATTACCTTGTGATTTCGCTCGGCGCCGAGTTTGACGTGGACGCGATTCCAGGCCTGGCCGAAGCCGGACACAACTTCTACACGCTCCAGGGCGCGCAGGCGTTCTGGAATGCCTTACGCGTTTTCCGCGGAGGCCGCATCGTCGTGTTGACCGCCGCCCCAGCGTACAAATGCCCGGCGGCTCCGTATGAGGCGGCAATGCTCATCGACACGTTTTGCCGCAAACGAAGCGGGCGCGCAACCGTGAGGGTCGAGGTCTACGCTGCGGAGCCGGCGCCGATGGGCGTGGCTGGACCGAACGTGTCCGCTGGCGTCACGCAACTCCTCGCCACGAAAGCCATTTCGTACCACCCCGACCATCAGGTGACGGGCGTCGATGTTGCGATGAAGTCGTTGACGTTCGCCAACGGCGCCCGTGCCGAGTTCGATCTGCTCGCGTACGTGCCGCCGCATCGCCCGCCGCGCGTGATCCGAGCGAGCGGCCTCGCCGGTCAGACCGGGTGGGTGTCTGTCGATCGCCACACGCTCGAGACCAGGTTCCCGGGCGTGTATGCGATCGGCGATGTCGTCGCCATCCCGTTGGCACTCGGCAAACCGCTCCCGAAAGCGGGCACCTTCGCACACCGTGAAGCCAAGGTCGTGGCGAAAAACATTGCGCGTGCGATTGCCGGGAACCCAACGCTCGCGCGCTTCGACGGGTACGGCGAGTGCTTCATCGAGATTGGCGGCGGAAAGGCCGGTTTCGGCGGCGGCGACTTCTACTCGGAACCGACGCCGGTGGTGAAGCTCGAACCGCCAAGCTGGCGCTGGCACCTGAGCAAAATGTTGTTCGAGAAGTTCTGGCTGCACATGAAGCTGTAGCGGAGGGCACCATTCTGCACGAGGTGAATGAGTATGGCCATTGCGTGTCCCGTCGATCTCGACATACTCAAGCTCCGAGCCGAAATCCGGTCCATCTACGCGCGCGTCGCCGCGGATCCTTCCGGCGAGTTCCATTTCCATCGTGGCCCGCACTACGCAGCGCAACGACTCCATTACGACGCCGCGGAGCTGTCCAGGCTCCCTGGGACCGTGACCGAGTCGTTTGCCGGCGTCGGGAATCCGCACGCGATCGCGCCGCTGCCGGCAGGCGCCACCGTCGTCGACATCGGATGCGGCGCCGGCACGGATCTCCTGCTGGCCGCGTTCCATGTGGGCCCGCGCGGCCGGGCGATCGGGGTCGACATGACCGAGGCGATGCGCGATCGGGCGCGGCGCGGTGCGACGGCGCGCGGGCTGGCACAGGTCGAGGTGCGGGAGGGAGAGGCTGCAGCGCTGCCGGTTGAGGGCGAGAGCGACGAGACGCCATCGCCGAGATCCGGCGCGTCTTGAAACCCGAAGGCCGCGTGCAGATCGCGGACATCGTGCTCGGCGTGGACTTGCCGGAAAGCGCGCGACACGACATCGATCTCTGGACCGGTTGAATCGCCGGCGCTCTGCTGGAGGCAGAGCTTGTCGCGGCGTTCCTGGAGGCGGGCGTTACCAACGTGCGAATCGCCGAGCGGTTCGACTGTTTCGCGGGCACATCGAAGGAGAAGACGGCACGCCGCTACGGCGTCATGGGCGTCAACCTGTCGGCTGTCCGCGCGCAGCGCTGACGGACGTGGCCTCCTGCTGCGGAGATGGGTCAGCCCTGCTTGACCGAAACTTAACAGAAGTCTCACAATCCGTTCGCGTTCGACTCCTTACACTTCGTTCAGGATCATGTGGGACGTCACTCGCCTGTACTGGAACCGGAAGAGCATCTGGTTGCTCGTGCTGATGGTCCTGTTGCCGGCGGCGATCTTCACCGTGCTGATCGCCCGCGCCGTGCGCAGCGAACGGACCCAGGTCGCCCACGAAAAAGCCGAGCGACAGCGGCAGATCGTGCGGCTGGTTGAGGAAGACCTGAAATCTTGGTTGTTCTCGACCGATGTCGCGTCGGCAATCTCACGCGCGTTGTTCAGATTCGAGGTTGAAGGCGATCGCGTGGTCTTTCCCGATTTCCAGTTGTCGCTGCCGTCCAGCGAGTCACCCCGTCGCTTTCCTTTCTCGCCGGCGACTCCAGGGGGGCCACCCACGGCGCAATCCATTGCCGAATCCTACTATCCGCGCATCGTGGTTTTTCTCCGCGACTTCAAGTCGGGTGCGCAGTACTTTCTGCGGCTCAAGGTGCTGGTCGTTCGCCTGCCAGGCCGTGATCAGGGGTACGTGCTCGAAGCTCAACCGGTACTCGATCGCGTCAACCAGCGCCTGACCGGATTGTGCGCGGCAGCCGGCTGCAGCGCGAGGCTGTGGATCGGAGACTTTCGCGACAACGTCTCCCTGCCGGCGACCGACGCGTTCGGGCTCGAGGGCTTTTCTTTCTTTCAAGTCGTGTTTTACGAGCCCCGGAGCGCCGGCGCCCTCGACGTTCGGCAACACGCGTTTGTCTATGCGATGGGCTTGCTCGTTCTGATCACGATTCTCGGCAGTCTGCTGGTGTATCGCGCCGTGTCCCAGGAAGCGCGGCTGTCGCAGTTGCGGACCGACTTCGTGTCGGCCGTCTCGCATGAGTTTCGATCGCCGCTCAGCTCGATCATGGCGCTGTCGGAGCGTCTCGAATCCGCGCGCGTTCGCGACCCGCAACAGCTTGCTGAATATCATCACGTCGTTGGCCAGGAATCACGCCGGCTCAGCGCGCTCGTCAGCCGGCTGCTGGACTTCGCGCAGATCGAGGGCGGCAGGAGAGTGTATTCATTCGAGCGCGTCGATCTCGTCTCGGTCGCCCGCGACGCGATCGAGTCGTGTCAGTACACCGTTCGTCCGGGCCGAATACGATTGTGCGGGGCGGAGGCCGCTCCCCTCTGGGCCCGGGCTGATCGGACGGCGCTGCAGCACTGCATTCAGAACCTGATCGAGAACGCGGTGAAGTACTCGCCAGTGGATGCTTCAGTGACCGTGACGTGCGCGTCGGCGAACGGATCGACCGTCGTCGAAGTACAGGACCGCGGGATCGGCGTTCCACTCGCGGAACAAGAGAAGATTTTTGAAAAATTCTATCGCGGCCGCCAGGCTGCCGACCTCAACGTGCAGGGCGTGGGGATCGGATTGGCGTTGGTGAAGCACGTGATCGACGGTCACGGCGGATCCGTCTCGGTGGAGAGTCGACCGGGCGAGGGCAGCTGCTTCCGATTGCGGCTGCCGAGAGCTGAGGGCTGACCCATGCCGCGCAGAATCCTCGTTATTGAAGACGAGCCGGGCATCCGCCTGGCGCTGAAGGACGAGCTCGAATTCGAGGGGTTCGAGGTCGAAGTGGCCGTGGACGGCGTGACGGGCCTGGCCGCGATCCTCCGGTCTCCGCCGGAGCTGGTCGTCCTCGACCTGATGCTGCCGGGCCGAAACGGCTTCCAGATCTGCGAAGAGATACGTACGCGCGAGATTCGAACGCCGATCATCATGCTCACCGCACGCAACCAGGAGATTGACAAAGTCCGTGGGCTGGGCCTCGGCGCCGATGACTACGTGACGAAGCCGTTCAGCCTGGCCGAGTTGGTGGCGCGCATCCACGCCGTCCTTCGACGAACGCACACCCACGATGACAGTGGCATTCTCGAGGCCGCGCCGATCAAGCTCGATCTTCGCAAACACAGCGCGTTCAAAGGCGACATCGAGCTTCAGCTCACGGATACGGAATTTCGAATCCTGACGCTGCTTCTCAAGCGGCGCGGTGACGTCATCACGCGCGACGACTTCCTGAAACAGATCTGGGGCGAGGATGTGTACGTGACGCACCGGACCGTCGACACGCACGTCGCCGCCCTTCGAAAGAAAATCGAGGACGACCTCGAGCATCCGGCCTACATTCTCAGCGTCCGAAACGTGGGATATCGGTTCAACGAAAACATCACGCGTTCCTGACGTGTCCCTCAAGCACTTCACACGACATTCTTCTAGTGTGCCTTCTGCAGAGAAGGAGGCACATCATGCGACGCAACGATTCAACGGCGCTGGGGATCCTGTTCACGCTTCTTGCCATCGCGAGTCCTGCGGCCGCGCAGGGCCAGTGGGAAGTCGAATTCCACGTCGGAGGGATGCTGAGCAACCATCCCGAGGACGGGACCGCGACCTTGCCCGCCGCCGGCGCACCGTTCACGACGGTGACGGGCGTGCCGAGCCGTCGCGAATCATCCTGGTACTTTGGGGATGGTGCGGTGCTCCTCAATCAGGTGAACACGGCGCGCGGCATCAGCGCGAAGATCGCGGCGCTCGATCCGATCCTGAACAGCTCGGTTGCCCAGCGGCAGAATGCCGGTAGCTTCGGTTTTCGCATCAGCCGCCATGTCACTCCCCGCTACACGGCGGAATTCGGCATCGATTTCAGCCGCGCCCAATTGACGATGAGCGATGCCGCTCTCGCGGGGATCGAGGCCAGTCGCGCCAGCTTCATATCAGCCTTCAGCGTGCCGCTTCCCGCGGGCGCAGGGGGAAACACGCCGCTCATGACCGCGACCTCGACGGACACGGTTGATCAACCGCGCGCCTATCAGGTCTTCACAACGGGCGTTCTCAACATCAACGTGAAAACCGACGGCCGGATCATTCCTTACGCCACCGTGGGCGGAGGAGTCGTGGTCAACGGCGGCGACTCGCCGAGCGCCAGCCTGATTGGAAACTACCAGATCACCGCACCTCCCGGCAGTCCGATGGCGGGCCTGGTGAAACACGACGAAACTGACACGGTCAGCCTGCGCTACTCCATCGAGCGCCGCGCGTTCGTCGGCGTGCTCGGGGGCGGAATCAAATATGCGGTCTCGTCACGCTGGGGTGTCCGGCTGGACGTCCGTGCGCACCTCACCAGGAACAGCGTCAGCAACGTGGTTGACGCGAACGCGTCGGTCGCAACGCTGACGCCAGTGGCCGTCTATGCGATTCCCGTGAACCCGGCCGTCCAGTTCAGCAACAATCCCTCAACCAACGCGCAGTCGAGCCTGAGCGGCGCGCCAATCAATGGCTTCCAGACCTTTGGCGGGAGCGGAACGCAGGTGCAGATCATCGTGGTCCCCGGATTCTTCTGGCGGTTCTGATGGGCGGCGCGTGGAGTGTCACGTCTGGATCGACAAACCGATGTCGGATACCGGGATGTAGTCCGAAACGCGCCCGCATGATCAGTCCGGAGGGGACTGTGGTCCTTGTGGTTCTTCCGTTCTTCGTGATTCTCGTGTTCTTCGCGGCTTCGTGATATTCCTAACGGCGTGAAAGTCCTCAAGTTCGGCGGCTCCTCCCTGTCCACGCCGGCGACGATCCGCGGCGTGGGACGCATTCTTCTGAACGAACGACGGCGCGAGCCGATCATCGCGATCGTTTCGGCGTTTCAAGGCGTCACCAACCAGTTGATCGAGTGCGCGCGGCTGGCCGAGCGCGCGGATCCTGGCTACGTCGAAGCGTTCGAGCAGATCGCGCGACGCCATCGCTCGGCCGTCTCGCATCTGATCGGCCCGCGGCCCGCGCGCGTGCGCGCGCAGGTGGACGCGCTGCTCGCCGAGCTGGAGAGCACGCTGCAGGGCATTCATCTGCTTCGTCACTGTCCGCTCCGCGCGCTCGACATGACGGCGAGCTTCGGCGAGCGGCTGTCCGCGCTCATCGTCTCGAGCTACCTGAACAGGTCGTGTCCGTCCGTCTTCGTCGACGCGCGCGAGTTTCTCGTCACCGACGAGCAGTTCACGCACGCCAACGTCCTGTTTCGCCAGACGAACCGCCGGGCGCGCGCGCTCTTCGCACGCCTGTCCCGCCGCACCGGCCGCGTCCTGCCGGTCGTCACCGGCTTCATCGGCGCCACCGAAGACGGCCAGACGACGACCATCGGCCGCAACGGATCGGACTACAGCGCGGCCATTGTCGGCGCGGCGGTCGGCGCCTCGGTCATCGAGATCTGGACCGACGTGGACGGCGTGCTGAGCGCGGATCCCCAAGTCGTCCCGGCGG
>JACPZV010000311.1 GCA_016195295.1 Acidobacteriota bacterium | reverse complement strand
GCTCGATCCGGAGGACGGCCTCGTCGGCGACAGTTGGAAGATCCGCGCGAGCAACCGATCCCCCGACGGACGCGCGCATCGCGACATGCAGCTCAACATCATGAACTCGCGCGTGATTGCGCTGGTGGCGCAAGAGAAAGATCGATGGTCGCTGGCCGGCGATCAGCTCTTCGTCGACCTGGACCTCAGCGAGGAGAATCTGCCGCCGTGGACGCGGCTCGCGCTGGGCGACGCGATCGTCTACGTGACCGATCAGCCGCACACCGGCTGCGGGAAGTTCATCGCCCGCTTCGGCGTGGACGCCGTGAAGTTCGTGAACTCGACAGTCGGCCGCCAACTGCACCTGCGCGGCATCAATGCCAGAGTCGTGCAGGCCGGCACGATTCGCGTCGGCGACCGGGTGAGGAAGATATGAATGGCAGGAAATAGCCGCCGGTTCTTTCTGCTGGCCGTGATTCTCGGCGGCGGGATCGCGATCGCGTGGTGGGCGCGTCGCGCGCCGGCGGACCCGGCGCCGCCGGCCCTGGCATCGACGTCGACGTGGATCGCCACTGCGCACCAACTCGGGCCCGTCGGCTATCGCGATCCGGCCGGCGCGGTTTCCTCTGACGGCCGCTGGCTCGCCTACTCTGAAGGTCGATTCCTTCGCGTGCGCGCCGTCGAGGGCGGACCGATCGTCGAGCTGCCGCCCGGCGAAGCGCAAATCCGCAATCTCTCGTGGCATCCCGACAGCCGTACGATTCTCGCCGACGGCTACCAAACGCAGACCGGCTGGGCGCTCTACGACCGCGTGGACGGCACGAGGCGCGCGCTCTGGCCCGGCCGCGATCCCTTGACCGCGACGGTCGGCGATCGTCCCGAGACGGCGAGAGTCGCCGACCTGCAGCGGGCCGTGTGGTCGCCTGACGGTTCGTCGATCGCGGCCGTCGTCAGCGGTCGCGACGGGCAGGCGCTGTGGGTCGTGTCCGCCGACGGCTCGTCGGTGCGCGCCGCGCGCGTGACGCCGCGTATCGGGTTTCTCGCTTGGACGCCGCGTGGCGAGGTCGCGTGCATCGCGACAGCCGACGGCCGATCGCGTGTGACGATCCCGTGCGGCGGGCGGGCCGTCCGCACGGATCCCGATCTCGATGCGTACGGGCCGCTGGCCTTCGCACCGGACGGCGCCACCGTGTACGTCTCGCTTGCGAACGCGTCCGGCATCGTCGATCTCTGGGCCGCGCCCGTTGGCGGCGGACGCGCGCGCCGCCTCACGTCGTTTTCGCGCGACGCCTACGCGCCAAGCGTGACGACCGAGGGCTACGTCGTCTTCAAAGTGCAGAGCTACCGGACGCACGTCGCCCTGGCGTCAGCCGACGGCGGGCCGAGCCTCCCGCTCGCGACGTTCCAGAGTGAAACGCCGTCGTGGGATCCGACAGGCCGCTCGATTGGGATTACCTTCGGCACCTGGCGGCGTGTAATAGATGACGCGCACTATCCGGACATCGCGCAGGACGCGGGCATCATCGGGGTCGATCCGGAACGTCCAGCCGTCGCGCCGTCCAGCGTCGTGCACGCGTCGGCGTCGGAAGATCAGTCGCTCTGCTGGTCGCCCAACGGCAAGTGGATCGCGTTTCATTCCCACAAGGATCAGTCCGACGATATCTGGCTGCGTCCGGCCATGGGCGACGCGCCCCCCCGCAGGGTCAGCATGCTCGGGCGCGGGGCGGAAACCGGATGGCCGCGGTGGTCGCCCGACGGGAAGTGGGTGCTGTTCGACGGCGACAACCGCCGCACGCATCGATCGGTCATGTACGTCGTCGGCGTCGATCAGGAATCCGGCGCGATGACGAGCGAGGCGCGGGAGATGTCGGTACGCGGTCTGGATATTGACGTGAGCCATGCGGAATGGCTGCCCGACAGCGCGCACGTGGTCGTGCTGGGCGACGAGGGGCCCGGTCGCGAGATGATCTTCACGGCGGCTCGCGACGGCGGCGAGGCGCACGTCGTCCATCGGTTCGCGTCGGAACACCACGCATCGGGGCTCGCGGTCTCGCCTGACGGCGCGCACGTCGCGTTCGTCGCGCCTGCGCCGGACGGATTCTTTCAGGTGTTTCGATTGCCGATCGGCGGGGGCACGCCGGTTCAGGTGACGCGCGATCGCACCCACAAAACGCAGCCCGCGTGGTCGCCCGACGGCCGGCGGATCGCGTTCACCGTCTGGAACTACGACGCACAGTTCTGGAGACTGCCATGACGCCTATGACGATCGCATCGGTAGTATCCGTCTTTTGCGTGACCAAATCGAAGACCGGCCGAGGGACCTCGTGCGGACGCCGCGAGCGAACGTCGCGTGGAAAAACGCGGCCTCCGGCCTGGCCTCACGACGCCCGCGTCGATTCGGCTGGTTTCAGCGCCGGTGCCAGGAACAGGGACGGCCTCGGGTAATTCGGGGCATGCGGGCGTCAATCAGGATCGACGCGGATCGGACGCCTGCGGCTCGCGTTTTACTCTCTTCGCTCATCACGCGAGTTCGACGCGGCGCCGCCCGAGGCCTCTCGGCCGGCTTTGTCCGACTGTCCAGTCAGTCGTGGGTCAGTTAGGTCTGCATACGCATCGAACGCGTCCATGTCGTCCCACGGGAGCGCAACTTCAATCGCGCTCCTTTTTGTCGTCCACTCCTTCACATCGGGCCATGTGAGATTCGCGCTATCGGAACTCAAGTTGTAGACCGGCGGCGGAGCGTTGGACAGCCCATGAAGTCTCACGTCAATTTGGGCTCTGAGCTTAATCGCTTCAGTTTCAAGGCTCGATACATGTTCAGCCCTCGCGGCAGCTAAAGACGCAGTATCCTCGACTCGACGACATAATCGAGCGCGAACCGGAACAGCACGCCCGGAGTGTAGCTGTACCATCCCACGCGGGGCGAATCTTTCCTCCAGTCATCGCTTTGGCCAACGTTTGTGCAAATTGAAGAATCGAAGCGACCCTGCCAAAATCTTGTCGCGATGCGATTCTGCCGGCGTGCCATGCTATAATTTCCGCTTAGTTTCCACTCTTTAACGCGCTCCTGCGAGAGCGCGAAGAGGTGCCAATGCCGACCCGCGCCCGCACGCCCAAGCTTCCAATCCATTACCCGATTACCCAACTACCCAATTACCCACTTCACCTTCAGGTGCGCCCGTGCCTGTCGTGATGGATGCGGATCGCGTCGGTCGGGCGCTGACGCGTATCGCCCACGAGATTCTCGAACGCAATCGCGGCGTCGAAGAGCTCGCGCTCATCGGCATCCGCACGCGCGGCGTCCCGCTCGCCAAACGGCTCGCCGAGGCGATCCGCGAGATCAGCCAGCACGACATTCCCACTGGCGCGCTCGACATCACGTTGTACCGCGATGATCTGATGCGCGCCGCGGTCGCCGCGCAGCCCGTCGTCCGGAAGACCGAGATCCCGTTCTCCATCGACGACAGGCGGATCTTGCTCGTCGACGACGTGCTCTACACCGGCCGCACGATTCGCGCGGCGCTCGACGCGCTCATCGAGTTCGGCCGGCCGAAGACCATTCACCTCGTCGTGCTGGTGGATCGGGGCCACCGCGAGCTGCCGATCAAGGCGGACTACGTCGGCAAGAACGTCCCGACCTCGCAGTCGCAGAGCGTGCAGGTGCGCCTGACGGAAATAGACGGCCGCGATGAAGTGGAGATCCAGGACGCATGAACAAGGATCTGCTCGGCATCGGCGACCTCACGCGCGACGAGATCTACGCGATTCTCGACACCGCCGAGGCGATGCGCGAAATCGGCCAGCGCGCGATCAAGAAAGTCCCGACGCTGCGCGGCAAGACCATCGTCAATCTGTTCTACGAGCCGAGCACGCGCACGCGCACCTCGTTCGAGATCGCCGAGAAGCGCCTGAGCGCGGACACGCTCAACATCGCCGCCGCGCAGTCGAGCGTGCTGAAGGGCGAGACGCTCGCCGACACGGCGCTGACCATCGAGGCGATGCAGCCGGACATGATCGTCCTGCGCCACGCCTCGTCTGGCGCCGGGCATTTGCTGTCGCGCATCTGCCGCTCGCGCATCATTAACGCCGGCGACGGCACGCACGAGCATCCGACGCAGGCGCTGCTCGATGCGTTCACGATCCGCGAGCACAAGAAACGCATCGAGGGCCTGAAGGTGACCATCGTCGGCGACCTGCTGCACAGCCGCGTCCTGCGGTCGAACGCGATCCTGCTGACGGCGCTCGGCGCCCACGTGTGGATCTGCGGCCCGTCGACGCTGGTGCCGGCCGGGATCGATCGCCTCGGCGTTCGTGTGTCGACGATCGTAGACGAGGCCGTGGCGGACGCGGACGTCATCATGATGCTGCGGATTCAGCAGGAGCGGATGCACGGCGCGTTCCTGCCGTCGCTCCGCGAGTACTTCGTGACGTTCGGCATGACGGCCGCCCGCGTCGCGCGCGCGAAGCCGGACGTCATCATCATGCATCCCGGACCGATGAATCGCGGCGTGGAGATCGCGTCGGAGGTCGCTGACGGTCCGTACTCCGTGATTCTCGAGCAGGTCGCCAACGGCGTCGCCGTGCGGATGGCCGTGCTCTACATGCTCGGTGGCGGACAGGACGGGGACTGACGAAAGATTAACCGGAGAGCGCGCGGAGAGCGCCGAGAGGGAAGTGGCGTACATCTCATCTCTCCGCGGTCTTTGCGTTCTCGGCGGTTAAGACTTCGTGAGTCGCGAAAGAGGGCGATGACCAAGACGTTACTGAAAGGCGGACGCGTCGTCGATCCGGCGAACGGCCGGGACGGCGCGTTCGACGTGTTGATTGACGGCGACCGCATCGCGCGCGTCGGTCGCGATGTGCCGGTGGATGCGGGCACGAAGGTCATTGAGATCCCGAGCGGCCTCGTCATCTGTCCCGGGTTGATCGACATGCACGTCCACCTGCGCGAGCCGGGGCAGGAGCACAAGGAGACCGTCGCGACCGGCACCGCGTCGGCGGTCGCCGGCGGATTCACCGCCGTCGCGTGCATGCCGAACACGAATCCGGTGAACGACAACGCCGGCGTCACCGAATACATCCTGAAGAAAGCCGCGGAAGCGAATCTCGCGCGCGTGTACCCGATTGGCGCCGTGTCGCGCGGGCAGAAAGGCGAGGAGCTGGCGGACATCGCCGAGCTGAAGCAGGCCGGCTGCGTCGCGGTCACCGATGATGGACATCCGATCGCGACGGCGATGCTGATGCGCCGCGCGCTCGAGTACACGACGATGTTCCATTTGCCGGTCATCGAGCACTGCGAGGAGCAGACGCTCAAGGGCGACGGCGTGGCGCACGAAGGCTTTCACGCGTCCGCGCTCGGGTTGCGCGGGATTCCCGGCGAAGCGGAGTCGATCATGGCGCTGCGCGACATCTCGCTCGCGGAGCTGACGCGC
Source organism: Acidobacteriota bacterium (assembly GCA_016195295.1). Classification (GTDB taxonomy): domain Bacteria; phylum Acidobacteriota; class Vicinamibacteria; order Vicinamibacterales; family CAVVIG01; genus SRVP-36. The sequence continues at coordinate 2,873 of JACPZV010000311.1, read as the reverse complement.
GGCGTGGTCCACATCGCGCACATGAGCGCGCGGCAGACCCTCGATGCCGTGCGCTGGGGCAAGACGCGCGGCGCGCGCGTGACGTGCGAGGTTACGCCGCATCACTTCGTCCTCACCGACGAGATGCTCGGCGCGCCGATCGCCTACGACACGAACGTGAAGATGAACCCGCCGCTGCGCGAGACGGCGGATCGCGATGCGATGCTCGCCGGGATCAAAGACGGATCGGTCGACGTCATCGCGACGGATCACGCGCCCCATCACTACGACGAGAAGCGCGTCGAGTTCGACCGCGCGCCGTTCGGCATCGTCGGCTTGGAGACGTGCGTGTCGCTCTGCTTCGATCGCCTCGTCCATTCCGGCGTCGTCTCGCTCGCGCGGATCGTCGAGCTGTTGTCGGTGAATCCGTCGCGCATTCTCAATGTCCCGGGCGGTTCGCTCGCTGAAGGCGCGCCCGCGGATATTTCGATTCTCGCGCCCGACCTGCGCGTGACGGTGTCCGCCGCCCGGATGAAATCGAAGTCGAGGAACACGCCGTTCGACGGCTGGCAGTTGCGCGGCGGAGTCGCAGCCACCTTCGTTGGCGGCCGGGCGGTATTCGTGAACGAGAACGTGAGCATCGATTTGTAGCGCGCCGCCTTCGCGCCTCTGGCGCTTCGGCGAGCCACGCCGAGGCTCGCGTCGGATGCCAGCGAGCGCAGGCGGGAGGCTTCAGCCGAGCGAGGTACACGTGGACAAACGCGAAGCATTGAAAGAGAAGGCCCTCGAGGACCTACGGCAGTCCGAGGTCCTGATGATCGACGGGCACTTCGACTACGGCAATGGCTATCACGGCCGCGTGTACCTGAACGTGCATCAGTTGTTCCGTCACCCGTCGACGATTTGGCGCTTCGCGCAGGACCTGATCGACGTGATGCCGAGCGAGCTCGTGCAGCGGACGGAAGTCGTGGCCGGTCCGGCGACGGGCGGTGCGCTGCTCGCCCACACGATCGCCGGCTTGCTCGACAGCCGCCGCAGCCTCACGCATCCGCCGTGCAGCTTCGCCCCGTTCAACAATGACGCGGGCGGCGGTTTCGCGCTGCGCCGCTTCTATCGCGCGGAGCTGAAAGGCAAGCGGGTCCTGTTGGCCGACGATGTGCGGAATACCGGGGAAACGTTCGCGCGCTGCGCGGCGCTGGTGCATGAGGCGGGCGGCACGCTTGTCGGGACGGTCGAGATCTACGATCGATGCGAGCCGAACGTCGATCTGAAAGTCCCCAACATCGCGCTCGCCGAGTACCGCGCGCCGGAGAACTTCAAGGCCGGCGACTGTCCGCTTTGCACGCAGAAAGTACCCATCACGCGATTCTGAGCGGCGGCGCACAGGTACACTCCCAGCGGTTCCCAACGTGACCTGGCTTGTCACGGCGGTCGACTACAAAGAAGAATGAGCAGGAAGCCCCTCCGGCTCGACGAGATTGGCTATTGGTCAGAGGTAAAGCTCGACATTGTCAGGAAGTACGCGAGCGCCTACTCGACGATCATGGCGAAGCAGCCATCGAGGGGCGCACTGATGGCCACCAATTCTCATATCGAATGGACGGAAGCCACCTGGAACCCCGTCACGGGCTGCGACAAAGTGAGCCCAGGTTGTGCTCACTGCTACGCCGAGCGAATGGCCAAACGTCTTCAGGCGATGGGGCAGCGCAACTACGCCAAGGGGGTTTGAGCTCACCCTGCAGGAACAGATGCTCGAACTGCCGCTTCGATGGAAGCGCTCGAAGCGGATCTTCGTGAACTCGATGAGCGATATGTTCCACGACGATGTGCTGGTCGAGTTCATCCAGAAGGCCTTCAACGTCATGCGTCGTGCGAATTGGCACCAGTACCAGGTTCTGACGAAACGATCCGAAAGACTTCTGAGTCTGGATTCCCACCTTGATTGGCAGCCGCACATCTGGATGGGTGTCAGCGTCGAGAACACGCGATTCGTACACAGGATTGACCACCTGCAACGCACGCGCGCGCACGTGAAGTTCCTGTCGCTCGAGCCTCTTCTCGGTCCACTTCATGATCTCGATCTGCGAAACATCGACTGGGTGATTGTCGGCGGAGAGTCCGGACCGCACGCTCGTCCGATGGACCCTTCATGGGTGAGCGACATTCGAGATCAGTGTCGAGACGCTGGCGTCGCGTTCTTCTTTAAGCAATGGGGCGGTGTGTTCAAGAGCCGAACTGGGCGTGAGCTGGAAGGACGCACGTGGGATCAGATGCCGGACGAGCCCCGCAAGAAGTGGACGCTCCGTCTCGTCGAACAACGCGCCTGACGGGCACGCGCCTCACTTCCCGATCGCGCCTCGCTCGACTCCGCGCTCAATGAGGTTCAACAACGTCGTTGCTGTTCCTCCGAGAATGGCTTCCCGTTCGGCGTCGCGCAGTCCCGGCGTGCTGAGCACGTGATCCACGGGCGCGGTCACCCACGGGAATGGATAGTCCGTCCCCATCATGATGTGGCTCGCGCCGACCTCCGCGACGAGATGGCGCAGCGCCTCCGGCGTGAACACCAGCGAATCGAAGTACATCCGCTTCACGTACTCCGTCGGATGCAGCTTCGGCACGCCGGGCTTGCACTGCGCCGGGAACGTGACGCACCCGTGATCCGACCGGCTCAAGTACGACGGGAGGTAGCCGCCGCCGTGCGCGGCGATGATTTTGAGTCCGGGAAACTGATCGAGCGTCCCTTCGAAGATCAGATGCGAGAGCGCGATGGTCGTCTCGAGCGGATTGCCGATCACGTTGCCCAGGAATCCGTTGCCCTTCAGCCGATTGTTGAAGGCGACGGTTCCGGACGCCTGCGGATGGATGAACACCACGGCGCCGAGTTCCTCGGCCTT
>JACPZV010000310.1 GCA_016195295.1 Acidobacteriota bacterium | reverse complement strand
GGCGATGGTGCCGATGTGGTTCCTGCCGTTCGCCATCGTCACGGGCAACACGTTCGTGCTGAAACCGTCCGAGCAGGTCCCCCTGTCGCAGCGCACGATCGTCGACCTTCTGCAGCAGTGCGATCTCCCGCCCGGCGTCGTGAATCTCGTCAACGGCGGACGCGACGTCGTCGACGCGATCTGCGATCACCCGGGTATTCGCGCCGTGTCCTTCGTGGGATCGACTGCGGTGGCCAAGCACGTGTACCAGCGCGCGACGCACGCCGGCAAGCGTGTACAGGCGCTCGGCGGCGCGAAGAATTTCGTCGTCGTGCTGCCGGACGCCGATCTCGAGCGATCGATCGGCGTCATCTCGGAGTCGTTCTACGGCTGCGCGGGCGAGCGCTGTCTCGCGGGCAGCCTGCTGGTGCCGGTCGGCGCGGTGCACGGCGAGGCGCGCGAGCGGATGGTCGCGGCCGCGCGATCGCTAAAGGTCGGCGACGGCTCGCAGCCCGGCGTCACGATGGGCCCGGTCATCAGCGCAAAGCACCGCGACCGCGTGCTCGGGTACATCGAGAAGGGCGTCGCGGAAGGCGCGAAGCTGCTCGTCGACGGGCGGCAGACGCGCGTCCCCGACCGGCCCAACGGGTATTTCGTGGGCCCGACGGTGTTCGACGACGTGTCGATCAAGATGGCCATCGGCCACGAGGAAATCTTCGGACCCGTGGCGTCGATTTGTCCCGTGAGAACGCTGGACGAGGCGATCGCGTTGATGAAGTCGCATCCGAACGCGAACGCGACGTCGATCTTCACGTCGAGCGGGAAGGCGGCGCGCGAGTTCTCGAAGCACGCGACCGCGTCGATGGTCGGCGTGAACATCGGTGTCGCCGCGCCGATGGCCTATTTTCCGTTCGGCGGCGCGAAGGACAGTTTCTTCGGCGACCTGAAGGCGCACGGACGGGACGGGATTGAGTTCTACACGGACAAGAAGGTGACTATCAGTCGCTGGTTCTAGCCCTCAGCCCTTAGCCCTCAGCCATGAAAACTCTCATCAAGAACGGCACGGTCGTCACCGCCACCGACCAGTACAAAGGCGACGTCCTGATCGAGGACGAGAAGATCGTGGTCATCGGCGTGGCGCTCGACATCCCGGCGGACAAGGTGATCGACGCGAGCGGCAAGTACGTGTTGCCGGGCGGGATCGACGTCCACACGCACCTCGACATGCCGTTCGGCGGCGCGACGTCGGCGGATGATTTCGAGTCGGGCACGACGGCGGCGGCGTTCGGAGGTACGACGTCAATCGTCGATTTCGCGATTCAATACAAGGGCCAGACGCTGCATCACGCGTGGGAGACCTGGGCCAAGAAGGCGGAAGGCAAGGCCGTCATCGACTACGGCTTCCACATGATCATCACCGACCTCACCGATCAGGTGGAAGGAGAGATGGACGCGCTCGTCCGGCAGGGCGTGACGTCGTTCAAGCTCTTCATGGCCTATCGCGGCATCTTCATGCTTGACGATGGGAGCATTTTCAGAGCGCTGCTGCGGACGGGACAGAACGGCGGCACCATCTGCATGCACGCCGAAAACGGCGACGTGATCGACGTCCTGGTCCGGCGCGCGCTGGCGCAGGGACACACGGCGCCGAAGTATCACGCGCTGACGCGGCCCGCCCGCGCCGAAGCGGAAGCGACGCATCGCGCGATCGCGCTCGCCGAAATCGCCGACGTCCCGATCTACATCGTCCATTTGTCCGCCGCCGAGGCGCTCGAGATGGTGACCGAGGCGCGCGACCGCGGGCTGCACGCGTACGCGGAAACCTGTCCGCAATATTTGTTCCTGTCGTACGACAACTACGAGGAACCGGATTTCGGCGGCTCGAAGTATGTGATGAGTCCGCCGCTGCGCGACGCCGCGAAGCAGGATCAGCTCTGGCGCGGCCTTGCGTTCAACGATCTCCAGTGCATTTCGACCGATCACTGTCCGTTCTGCATGAAGGAGAAGCGGCTTGGCGAGAACGATTTCTCGAAAATCCCCAACGGCGCGCCAGGCATCGAGACGCGCATGAGCCTCGTGTACGACGGCGGCGTGCGCGCCGGGCGCATCTCGCTCAACCGGTTCGTCGAGTTGACGTCGACGTCGCCGGCGAAGATCTTCGGACTGTTCCCGCGCAAGGGGACGATCGCGCCGGGCTCGGACGCCGACATCGTCGTCTTCGATCCCAACCGGACGATCACGCTCGCCGCGACGACGCTGCACATGAAGGTCGACTACAACCCGTACGAAGGGCGTCAGGTGACCGGCGCGACTGACACCGTGCTGTCGCGCGGCCGTCCGGTGATCGAGAACGGAAAGTTCGTCGGCCGCGCGGGCAGCGGGTCGTTTCTCAAGCGCGCGACGCGGAGCTGATGAAGAGCTCCACCACGGAGGCCACAGAGGACACGGAGGTGGGAACACCTACGGGATCGCTCCTCCGTGTCCTCCGTGTCCTCTGTGGTTAAGACGCTGATGCTGGTCGTTCGAAGCAAGCGTGTAGTCCTCCCGGAGGGCGCGCGCGCGGCCGCCCT
>JACPZV010000309.1 GCA_016195295.1 Acidobacteriota bacterium | reverse complement strand
TTCGTCGAGCGTGACGCGGCCGAGTTCCGGATGCACGTACGCTTTACCGAAGTCCGCGTCCTGCAGGTTGCGGAGAAACGCGACCCATCGACGATGGAGCGCCTCGAGGAGCGCGAGCGACATGTCGGCCGGACCCGATTTCGCCTCGGGAAGCTCCGCCCATAGGCCCTCTTCGTACGGCTTGATCGTCGGCGAATCTTCCGTCATCGCGAACTTCATGCGGATGTACGCATTCATGTGGCTGTCCGGCACATGGTGCACGACCTGACGGACCGTCCATCCGCCGGGCCGATACGGCGTGTCGAGCTGCGCCTCCGACCGTCCGTTGACAAGCGAACGGAATCGCGCAGGCGTCTGTTCGATGATGTCGATGTGCGCGGAGCATCCATCACGTTTGCCGTCGTACTCTCCTTCATGATCCTGATGCTGCCGGCTCATGGATCACCGCCGCTTCACGCGCAGCAGCCGGGCGCCGGCAGCCCGGTGCAGACGATCGAACAACGCACCGCCGGCATGCAAAGGCTCGACGGCTACTTCCCGCTCTACTGGGACGAGCGCGCGGGCACGCTCTTCATCGAGATCCCGAGATTCGACGCGGAGTTCCTGCTCTCGACGGGTCTCGCCGCCGGACTCGGATCGAATGACATCGGCCTCGATCGCGGGCAGGGCGGGCAAGGCCGCGTCGTCACGTTCCAGCGCGTGGGACCGAAAGTGCTGCTCGTGCAAGGGAACGAGTCGTTCCGCTCGACGAGCGCGAACCCGGCGGAACGCAAGTCGGTCGAAGACTCGTTCGCGAAATCGATTCTCTGGGGCTTCACGGTCGCCGCCGAGAGCAACGGCCGCGTCCTGGTCGACGGCTCGGACTTTTTGCTCCGCGACATTCACGGCGCCGGCGGCGCGCTGCGGCCGGGACCGTATCGCGTCGACCGCGCGCGGAGCGCGTTCTACATGCCGCGCACGAAAGCCTTCCCGAAGAACACTGAGATCGAGATGATCCTCACGTTCGCCAACGAGGCTTCCGGGGGACGCGGCGGCGGTGGCGGCGGACCGGCGCAGGGTCCGCCGGCGATTGGCGAAGGCGGCGGCCGCGCGGGTGGCGGCACCGGTGGAGGGCGTGGCGGCGGGCTGTTCTCGGGATCGGTCGCGAGCGTGACGCCGTCGGCCGAAGCGGTCACGATGCGCGAGCACGTGTCGCTCGTCGAACTGCCGGACGACCACTACACGCCGCGCGACGACGATCCGCGCGCGGGCTACGGCGGCCTGAGCTTCGTCGACTACAGCGTGCCGATCGGCGAGCCGATGGTCCAACGCTACATCCGGCGTCATCGCCTCGAGAAAAAAGATCCGAGCGCCCCGGCGAGCCAGTTGAGCGAACCGGTCAAGCCGATCCAGTACTGGGTGGATTCGGGCGCGCCGGAAGACGTAAAGAAAGCGCTGCTCGAAGGCGCGAGCTACTGGAATCAGGCGTTCGAAGCCGCCGGATTCCGCAACGGATTCAAAGTCGACGTGCTCCCGGACGGCGCCGATCCGATGGACATCCGCTACAACATGATCAACTGGGTCCATCGCTCGACGCGCGGCTGGAGCTCGGGCGGCTCGGTCTCCGATCCGCGTACAGGCGAGATCATCAAAGCGACGGTCACGCTTGGATCGCTGCGTGATCGCCAGGACTACATGATCTTCGAGGGCCTGCTGTCGCCGTACACGACGGGCACCGAGAAGCCCACGCTGCTGTACGAAACGGCGCTCAAGCGCATCCGGCAACTTGCCGCGCACGAAGTGGGTCACACGCTGGGACTCGGCCACAACTATTACGACAGTGAAAAAGGCTGGATCTCGGTGATGGATTACCCGCACCCGCTCGAGAAACTGAACCCAGACGGGACCATCGACATTTCGGACGCCTACCCGCAGCACATCGGCGATTGGGACACAGTGACGATCAACTACGGCTACCGTCAGTTCCCCGCCGGGACGAACGAGAAAGCCGCGCTGACGAAGATCCTCGATGATGCGTGGGCGCAGGATTTGCGCTACATGACGAATCAGGACACCGATTCGCATCCGCGCGTCGATCAGTGGTCGAACGGCGTCGATCAGGCCGACGAACTGTACCGGCTGATGAAAGTGCGCCGCGCGGCGCTGAACAAGATCGGCGAGCACACGATTCGCGCGGGCGCGCCGCTCGCCACGATCGAAGAGCCGCTCGTGCCGATCTTTATGTACCACCGGTACGCGGTCGAGGCGGCGGCTTCGATGGTCGCCGGGCAGGATTTCATCTACGGGATGCGCGGCGATCAGCGGACACCGACCAAAGGTGTGTCGGTCGACGATCAGCGGAAAGCGCTCGATGCGCTGGCGGCGACGTTGCGGCCGGGTGAGCTGACGGTGCCGAAGAACGTCCTCGATCTGATTCCGCCGCGTCCGCCAGGTTGGGGCATGCATCGCGAGCTGTTTCCGCGGACGACCGGCGACACGTTCGACCCGCTGAGCCCCGCGACCGTCGCCGCGGACGTCACGATCGGCTTCATTCTGCAGCTCGATCGCGCGGCAAGGATGGTCGGCCAGCACGCGGTCAACCCGCAGATGCCGGCGCTGGAAGACGTGATCGACCGCTTGACCACGGCGACGTTCGATGCGCCGACGGCGACGCCGTACGAGGCCGCAGTGCGTCGCGCGGAAGAGCGCGTCCTGGTCGATCGCGTGATGTGGCTCGCCAGCACGTCGCCCAACAGCCAGGTGCGCGCTATCGCGACGCTGAAGCTGTCCAAGCTGGCCGCGCGGCTGAAGGCGACGGTGGGAAAAACCGAAGCCGACACCGCGCAACGGACGCTCATCGCCGCCGACATCAAGCGCTTCATCGAGCGCCCGATGGACGTAAATCGGCCGATCCCGCTCGCGGCGCCTGATGCGCCGCCCGGCGCGCCGATCGGCGATCCGGGCGAAGACTGGCTCGCGCCCCCGCCGTGGTACGGCGGATCACGCGTGTTCGACTGGAACTACTGGGAGGAGCGGGTGCCGATGTAGATGATGCAGATGTAGATGATGTAGGGCAGGTCCTTCCGGACCCGCCTGACTCTTTTGGGTGCTGGCGCCGATGATTTTCTTCGGCTGCACGTATTACCCGTGGCAGGCGCTCGCCACGTTTCCGATTCTGAAACGCGTGGTGCTCGTCAATCCACTCCCTTGAGTCTATACTTCCTGGATGGCGACGCGCCGATCGTCGCCGCCGAGCGCTCGACGATCGGCGCACGCGAAGGAGACACGATGCTCAACGAACACGACCGCCGAACATTTCTGACGACGCTCACCGGCCTCGCCAGCCTGACGTCGGTCGTGGCCGCGCAGGAGCCGCAACCCGCCGTCAACGGGCCTCTGGATGTGAGCTGGTTCGACAAGTTCAAGGGCAAGCACAAGCAGGTCTTCGATCTCGGCTCGTTCGACCTCTCCCTGGATTCGCCGCTGCGCCAGCCGGTGACCTATCTGAGCGCGCATCGCCAGGTCTCGCACCTCGAGCCGCCCGACGACATCAACGTCCTCGTCGCGATCTCGCACAAAGCGTTCGCGATGAACGCCAGCGACGCGCTGTGGGAGAAGTTCAAGATCGGCGAGCACTGGAACATCAAAGACCCGTCGACCGGCAAGCCGTCCGTGCGCAACATTTTTTTAGGCGCCGCGTCGAACCCCGCCGGCGCGACCGTTCGCGGACTGCAGGCGCGCGGCGTTGTATTCTGGCAGTGCAACTTCGCGCTCGGATCGGTCGCAGCCGAGCTGGCGCAGATCACCGGTGGCAAGACCGCCGACGTTCGCACCGAACTCGCCGCCGGACTGCTGCCCGGCGTGCGGCTCGTGCCGGCCCACACCTGGGCGCTCGGTTTCGTCCAGGAGCGCGGGTTTGCGTACGAGAAGTTGTAGTGGCTGGGGGCTGGTGACTGGGGGCTGGCGAGGTGGCTGGACGCGTAGGCCGGGTCCTTTCGGACCCGGCTCGATGGTGAGTCATGAATTTCCATTCGACGGCGCGCCGTGAGTTCCTCAAGTTCCTCGCCGCCAGCCCCTACGTCGCCGCTGTCGGCGGCGTCGCGGCCTTCCTCGAGCGGCGCACGCTCGCCGATCAGAGCCAGTCCACGTCGGACGTCATCGCCAGTCCCGCCGACGCGCTGAGCGTCATGGACTTCGAAGAGGCGGCACACCGCAAGGTGCTGCCAGGCCACTGGGCCTACATGGCGAGCGGCGTGGACGATGACGCGACGCTGCGCGCGAATCGAGAGGGCTACCGGCACGTCCAACTGCGGCCGCGGCGTCTGCGCGATGCGACGAAGGTCGACACGCGCGTCGATCTGTTCGGGACGACCTACGCCAGTCCGATCTTTCTGTGCCCGACGGGCGGCGAGAAATCCTTTTTTACGGAAGGCGAGATCGCCGTCGCGCGCGCGGCGAAGGCGCGCGGGACGCTGCAGTTCCTCTCGACGGCGACGTCGACGGGCGTCGAAGACGTCAACAAGGCGCTCGGCCGTCCGGTCTGGTATCAGCTCTACGCGCCGCGCTCGTGGGAAGCCAACGAAGCATTGCTTCGACGCGTAGAGGCTGCCGGCTGCTCGGTGATCGCGCTGACCGTCGACAACACGACCGGCCGCAATAGCGAGACCTACCTCCGCACCCGACCGAAGGACCTGGCGCAGTGTGGCGCGTGTCACGAAGGCGGGCCCGGCGGCGGCCCGCGCCCGATGACCGCCCCGCTCACCATGCCCGGCGGACGCGGTGCGAATCCGGCGATGGATTGGGCGTTCGTCGATCGCCTGCGCGCGTTCTGGAAAGGCAAGTTCATCATCAAAGGGATCGACACGCGCGAGGATGCGCGGCTCTGCCTCGAGCACGGTCTCGACGGCATTCTCGTGTCGAACCACGGCGGCCGCTCGACCGAGACGGGACGCGCGACGATCGAGGCGCTGCCCGAAGTGGTCGCCGAAGTCGGCGGGCGGATTCCGGTCTTCGTCGACGGCGGCGTGCGGCGCGGCACCGACGTCTTCAAGGCGCTCGCGCTCGGCGCGAAAGGCGTCGGCATCGGGCGTCCGTTTCTCTGGGGTCTGGGCGCGTTCGGTCAGGCCGGCGTCGATCGCGTGCTCGAGATCCTGCAGGGCGAGCTGAAACTGGTGATGGGCAATTGCGGCACGCGAACCGTCGCCGACATCACCAGAGAGTATGTTGCTACGCCCGATTGGAGGGGCTAGAGAAAGGGGCTAGAGGCTGGGGGGCTAGAGACTGGAAGAACGCTCTCCCAGCCCCCAGTCCCCAGCTTCAGGCCTCAATGACCGTCTCTTCCCAGCCCCCAGCCTCCAGCCTCCTCGTGGACATCCTCTACGAAGACGACCATCTGCTCGCGCTGAACAAGCCGGCGGGCGTCGTCGTTCATCCCACCTACAAGAACGCCACGGACACGATTCTGGACGCCCTTCAGTGGCGTGCGCGCGCGTGGCCGCCGCGGCAACGGCCCTCGATCGTCGGCCGGCTCGACAAGAACACGTCGGGGCTGCTGATCGTCGCCAAGACCGCTGACGCTCACGCGGCGCTGCAGCAGACGCTGACCTCGGCCGACAGCGAGAAGAGCTATCTCGCGATCGTGTACGGACGCGTCGACGTGTCGTGCGGCGAGATCGACCTACGGCTCCGCTTCGACCCCTCCGATCGCCGGCGCGTCCTGGCGTCCGCAGACGAGGGCCTGCCCAGCGTCACACGCTTCGAACGGCTCGCGTGCGCGGATGCCGGCGTCTCACTGCTCCGCTGCTCGCTCGTCACCGGCCGTCGCCATCAAATCCGCGTTCATCTCGCCGCGCGCGGATGGCCGATTGTCGGCGACACGGTGTACGGCGATCCGCGGTCGTCGGCGATCGCGGATCGGTCGCTCGCAGAGGCGCTTCGGACGTTTCCACGACAGGCGCTCCACGCCCGTCGCGCGACGTTCACGCATCCGGTCACGGGCGAGCGCCTGACGCTCGACGCGCCGGCGCCGCGCGACTTCGTCAATCTGCTGACGCGGTGTGCGCTATACTCCGCCACCGTATGAAATTCCTGCGATCGTTCGACGAGGCGTCGTACACGGCGATGCGCGTCATGCTCGCGTTTCTCTATACGTGCCACGGTCTGCAGAAAGTGTTCGGCCTCATGGGCGGCCACGCGTTTCCGCTGACCTCGCAGCTCGGCGTGGCCGGTCTGCTCGAAACGATTCTGGGCCTGCTGATCGGCGGCGGCGCGCTGACGTCATGGGCCGCGTTCGTCGCGAGCGGCGAGATGGCGTTTGCGTACTTTATCGGCCACTCGCCGCACGGGTTCTGGCCGGCGGCCAACGGCGGCGACATCGCCGTGGCGCTGTGCTTTGCGTTTCTCTACATCGCCGCGCGCGGCGGCGGCGCGTACAGCGTCGACGCGCTGCTGTCGAGGGATCGGTGACATGCGCGGAGTGCTACCATCGGAGCACGCGCCCGTAGCTCAGTTGGATAGAGCACCAGCCTTCTAAGCTGGGGGCCGCTGGTTCGAGTCCAGCCGGGCGCGCCATTCTGGCCAAATTCTGCTAGTTGCAAAACGAGTCCGCGGAATGTGGCGACAATTCCGCCGCTCACCGCGACCGGTCGGAACCTACCACCTGAAATACGAAGCGACTTCCCTGAGATACTTCCATTTGGGTCGGTACTACCAATTATTGTCGATGCGAAACCGCTCGGTGACCCACGCGTGAGTTCGACGCGGTTTGCGCGCTCCCTCTGTCGCAGGTTCGAGGACCCGCCGAAGATCATCCACTGAGTCGATGTCGTACCAGGCAGGAAGTAACGTGACAGACAGCCCGTGCGCCTCCGCTGCGGAAAGGGTCGCTGCCAGGACATCGGCACTGCTCCACGGGATTCCATGAAAGATCTCAGGATGGTTCATCCGAAGACCAATCAGGTAGTACCCACCGTCCATGGC
>JACPZV010000308.1 GCA_016195295.1 Acidobacteriota bacterium | reverse complement strand
CGTTCACGCTGTTACAGGAAGTCGTGCTCGACGCGATGCCGGAGGCCGAAGCGGCCTTTCGTGACAAGCCAGAGCTGACGCTCAACGGCGCGTTCGAGTATCAGGCATGCGACGACAAGACGTGCTTCAATCCGGCGACCGTTCCGCTGTCGTGGACGCTCAAGGTGACGCCGAACATCACCGAGCGGATCAGACCGCCGCGCTGACTCGCGGCGGCGGAGCCGGCCACATGGATCAGAGGCTGTCAGTCGATTGGAAGGTCACCGTGAGTACACCAGCTGCTCGAGCGGAATGGCGAATCGGGGAATTGGGCGTCGAGTTCGGCATCAAGAGAACGACGATTCGCTACTACGGTCAGGTCGGGCTGCTGCCCGCCCCACGACGAACGCCGGCCGGCTATCGGGTCTACGGTACGGCCGAACGTGACCGGCTGCGGTTCATTCTCAAAGCGAAGAATGTCGGGCTGACGCTGGACGAAATCCGCGCCGTGCTCGGCCTGCGCCGTGACCGTGAGCAGCCGTGTGCGCGAGTCCTCGACTTGCTCGACCGGAAGTTGGCCGCTGTCGAGGATCAGCTCCGCGCGCTCGGCGAGTGCCGTGAGGAATTGCTCGGGCTCCGGCGCGACGCCGAACGCACGCGCCACGCGGCGGCGTGCGTGTGCGGGATTATCGAGCAGCACGAATCGGCTCACCCCGCCGCCGTTCGGAAAGCGTTTGCCGTCTTGTCCGGCCCGCCGGCGTCCAGGCGGCCAGCGTAAGCCCTTCCGAATCCAGCTCCAGCTCTTCTTGTAATTTAGATCTTGACCTTCCAGTCGAGGGGAAGGTGTACGGTCAGCAAGAGGTGGAACGGCCGCCTCATTGGAGCGACGACATGAGACACGCTGGTTTGGCGGGCATCGCAATCACATTCGCGTTGGTCGCGGAAGCAGGCAGGGTCGACGCCGGTCCGATCACGTTCCTGACCGCCTTGCCGGTCGCGAAATCACAGGCCGTGGTGCGCGGACAATATCTGTTCATCCGCGCCAGCGGCGATCCGACACCCGCCAATCAAGACCTCACGGTCAACGCGTTCCCGGTCGCGGTCGCCTTCGGCGTGACATCGAAGCTGGCGCTGTTTGGCGTGGTGCCGGTCGTGAGCAAGTCCGTCGACGTCACCATGCCCGGTGGCCGGCGGACACTCGACGCCACGGGTCTCGGCGACGTCGTCTTCTTCGCCCGCTACACCGTGAAGGCCGTCGACCTGACCGAGTCGACCTTCCGTATTGCGCCGTTCGGTGGCGTCAAGCTCCCGACCGGGAGCGACGACACATCCGGACCGCTCGGCGTGCTTCCGCGGCCGTTGCAGCCCGGCTCAGGATCGTGGGATGGACTCGGCGGCCTCGCAGTCGCCTGGCAGACAAAACAGTGGGAGTTTGACGCCGACGCCGCCTACAAGAAGAACACGGACGCGGACGGTTTTCGATTCGGCGATGAGGCGTCGGTGGATACGTCGTTTCAGTATCGAGTGTGGCCGCGGCTCCTGGGCGCTGGAGTGCCTGCGTTTTTGTACGCGGTGGCAGAGACCAATCTCGTATCGCAACGGCGCAGCGAGATCGCGGATGTTCGCGATCCCAATTCCGGCGGGACCCGCTGGGACGTCGATCTCGGACTGCAAATCGTCCGCGAGAGCTACATTCTCGAAGGGATCGTTCAAATTCCAACAATCGACCGGCCGAACGGCGCCAGCCTCCGAAACGACTTCCGCGCGACGGCGGGAGTGCGTTGGAACATTGGGCTGCCCTTCTAACCTACGGCGAACAAGGGAAAGGGGAAATGCGCATGCGTACGAAATTTCGTCGGACCGATCACCTGATCGTGATGCGAGTGACGCGCATTTTGACCATCGCGGCTCTCGTGCTCGTTGCCGGCGGATTGCGGACTCAGGCACAGACACAATCAACCGGCGCAAGGGAAGCCGTGGTAACGGTCAAAGGCATGCAGTGTCCATTCTGCGCCTACGGCATCAAGAAGCATCTCGCGAAGATCCCCGGTGTCAGGAAAGTCGAGGTCGACCTCGGAAAGAACCAGGCGATCGTGGAGTTCGCACCCGACGCGAAGCCGACCGACGAGCAGATCCAGCGGGCGGTACATGACGCCGGGTTTACGGCCGGGAAGATCGAGTGGCGCTCGACGCCGAAGGGATCAGGGGGAACAGGCGGGCGCCAGTAGGTCGGCGCTCGCCCGGCGTCCTCGATTCGCATGAGGGGCACCCATGCCGTTTCGACGCATCGGCCTGATTGGTATCGTCCTCGCGACTCTTGTGCTCGTGGCGGTGTTCGCGCGCTGGGGCACGCGCTGGACCGTGCCGCAGGCGCTCGCCGCGACGGCCGGCTACACGCTGCGGACGAGTTGGACCGGTGCTGATGCGCGGGGCGGGCCGTTACAAGGTCCGATCGGGATCGCGGTGGCGCCGAGCGGCGACGTGTACGTCACCGATGCCGTGCTGCGCGTCGTGCAGTTCAGCCCTGACGGCCGCGTCCGGCGCGAGTGGGGCCACGAAGGGCAGGGGCGCGGCGAGTTCAGCAACCCCGTCGGCATCGCCGTCGGGCCGAACGGTACCGTGTACGTGTCCGACTACGAGCAGGATCGAATTCAGACGTTCAGCCCGACGGGCGAGTTTCTGATGGAGTTCGGTACGTCAGGATCCGGCCCGGGGCAGTTCCGCTCGCCCGCGGGCCTGGCGGTCGACCGCGACGGCTCGATATACGTGGCCGACTTTTACAACCACCGCGTTCAGAAGCTGACGGCAAACGGCGCGTTTGTGCAGGCGATCGGGCGTGCGGGCCGACTCGGTCTCGGCGCGTTGCACTATCCAACCGGCGTCGCGCTCACGCGTGAGCGGGAGATCCTTGTCGCCGACGCGTACAACTACCAGGTGCAGTGGTTCGATGCGAGCGGAGACGCCATCCGCCAGGTTGGCTACCACCTGTTCTGGCTCTGGCCACGCCCGCTGTCGTCGACCGCGGGGTTTGCCGTGCCGACCGACGCTGGCGCGAGTCCGAACGGCGTCATTCACGTCGCCGACAGCGCCAATCACCGCGTCGTGATGCTGTCGGCGCGCGGCGCCTACGTGGCCGACTGGCGGATTCCGGACGCGAATCCTGATATTTATTCGCCCGAGCACGTCGCCATCTCGCCGGACGGCTCGACCGTCTACGCCACGGATCTGGCGGCCAACCGGGTGCTCGTGTTGAACGTGAGGATGCCTGATGACGGGAGGTGAACCCGCATGACACGGACCGTGGAATTCGTGCCGGATGCCTTCGCCCGCGCCCCCGACGTCGAGACGATCCGGTGGAAGATCGGCGGGATGTCGTGCTCGTTCTGCGTCGCGAGCATCACCAGGGCGGTGCGGGAGGGCAGATGCTGTGACATGTGCAAGGCACGAAACTGCTTGACCCTCAAGTCCGCTTGAGGGTGTGTACTGCTATTGCGCGCAATGGATCGCGGGCCACGCAATGAGGTGGGATCATGACGACGGCAATCATCGCTGAAACTGCTCCACGCTTCTGGAGCGAAGAACCTTCCAAACTACCGGGCCGCCAACGAATCCGTGCCCGCATCGGCGGACTGCACTGTTCGTTGTGCACCGGCACGATCGAGAAAGCGCTGAGCAGGCGACCCGGCGTCGATAAGGTCGCCGTGAGCTTGACCCACGAACAGGCGCTCATCGAGTACGACCCGAGCGTGACGCGCGCCGAGGATCTGCTGCGGACGCTCCAAGATATCGGCTATACGGTCTCAGATCCCCGCAAGCTGCGTCCCTTTGATGAAGAGGAGCGCGCACTCGTGCGCGAGCGACACCGTTTTCTGACCGCCTTGACGATGTCGATTGCGGCGATGGGATTGGTCGGCTACCCAGTCGATAGCACATGGTTTTCGCTCTGCGTCTTTTCGATTGCGAGCCTCGTCGCGCTCGCCTTCATCGTCTTGCGCAGCTACGGGATGCGGTGGGCGGTCGGGGGCTCAGCGCTGCTGGCGGCGTTCGGCGCGGGGATCTATTTCTTCCAGTTGCGGGGCACGTTCGGCCCCGCCGTCCCCTGGGTCGCCGGCGCGCTCGCGCTCGTCGTCATCTTCGGCGTGGGCTTCCACATTGTGCGCATGGCTTTTATGGCGCTGCGCCGCGGCATTCTCAACCAACATGTGCTCGTGGAGTTCGGGGCATTTGCGGGCCTCGCTGGCGGTGCGATCGGCCTCGTATTCAACCCACCGGGGTATCCGACCGTGGCGTTCTTCTCCGTCGCGGTGATGGTGCTCAGTTATCACATCTTTTCCGAGTGGCTGTCGCTGTTCGGGAAAACGCGTATTTCTCAGGCCGTCAAGAAGCTGCTGGACCTCGAGCCTGACGTCGCGTATGTGGTGAAAAACGGCAGAGAAGAAGCGGTGCCGCTCGAACAGGTGCGTATCGGCGACTTGGTGCGCATCCGCCCGGGTGGTCGGGTGCCGGTGGACGGGCAGGTTGAATCCGGGGAATCGGACGTGGATGAATCCTTGGTCACCGGCGAGCCGTTACCCGTCGAGAAGCGTCCGGGCGACCGGACGGTGAGTGGCTCGCTGAACGGTCACGGCACGCTGCTCGTGCGTGCCACCGTCGTGGGTGAAGAGAGTTTCCTGAGGCAGGTGATCCGCAGCGTGGAAGACGCCCGAGCGCTCAAACCGGGTCTGTTGCACCTGGTCGATCGCGTCCTGCGCGTCTACACCCCGTTCGTGCTG
>JACPZV010000242.1 GCA_016195295.1 Acidobacteriota bacterium | reverse complement strand
GTGAGCTTCACCGACGATGTCGATCTCATGGTCGAGGAGACGAAGCTGGCGGGCAAGGACGGCGTCGCGTGTCTCGTCGACGGTGGCCATCCGGACATGGATCGCGATCTCGAGGCGCTGAAGCGAATCGCCCGCGAGTCCGGCGTCCACATCGTCGGGAGCGGCGGCTACTACATGCAGCGTAACTATCCGGCGGACATCGCGACGAAGAGCGCCGATCAGATCGCCGACGATCTCGTCCGCGACGCGAAGGCGCAGCGGCTCGGCGCGTTCGGCGAGATCGGCCAGCAGGGCGGCGTCCTCACCGACGATGAGAAGAAAGTCTTCACCGCGGTGGGGAAGGCGCACGCGCGGACGGGTCTGCCGCTTTTCACGCACAACCCGTACACCGGAATGCGCAAAGTCGATCCGCCCGTTCCGATGGACGCGGCGCTCAGACAGCTCGATGTGCTCGAGGCGGCGGGCGCGGATCCGCGTCACGTGGCGATTGGCCACGTCTGCTGTCTCGACGATGTGAAGGCCGAGATTCCGAAGCAGCTGGCGAAACGCGGCGTGTTCGTCGGCTTCGATCGCGTGACGCTCCCCATCGTGCCCGATGCCCAGAAAGTGACGACGATCCTGGCGTGTCTGGACGCCGGCTACGCGGATCAGCTGCTGTTGTCCTCGGACTTCGCCACCGGCCGGGCGCTGAAGAAGAACGGCGGCCCCGGGATCGCACAAACCGTCACCGTCTTTGGACCTTTGCTCACCAAGGCCGGCGTCAGCGAAGCCACGCTTCGGCACATCCTCGTCGACAACTCGCGCCGGTTCATGGCGGTCGTGCCGAAGGTTTAGGGCCGCATCCTGCGACTCGGCGCGACCATGACGTGGTAGAAAGATCGTGAGAGACGTATTAGGGCTGAGGGGGAAGGGCTGAGGGCTGACAGGCCTTCAGCTCTTTGGTTTCTTGGGCAGAACGCGCGTCCAGGGTCAGTTGGATCTCTTCAACCTGGTCAACAGCAACGCCGTGCTGTCGGTGCGCACGTTGAACTTCGGAACTGCGTCGAACATGCAGCCATCGAGTGTGATGCAGGGGCGCATCATCCGGATCGGGATGCAGATGAAGTGGTAGGCAGGATAGTCGTGAGTCGTGAGTCGTTGGTCCGTGAGTCGTTAGTCGCGTTTGCCGATTTGCCGGCGCGCAGCGAGGACCATGGCACGGTTCCGTTGCGCGTCGGCGTAGTCCGGTTTGAGTTTCAGCGCCGCCTCGAATTCCGCCAGCGCCTCATCCATCCGGCCGAGCGATCCCAGCGCAATCCCCAGATTGTTGTGCGCTTCGACGGAGTTCGGGTCGATCCGCAGCGCCGCGCGGAATTCGGCGATCGCCTCGTCTAGCTGCTGCGCGTCCAGCAGCGCGCCGGCCAGATCGTAGTGCGCCGCCGCATCCGACGGCTGAAGCGCCGTCGCGCGTCGCAAGTGGTCGATGGCCTCCGCCTGCTGTCCCGAGGCCGCCAGCAAGTCGCCCAGGTCGCGATGCGCCTGCGCCGAGGCGGGATCGATTTCGAGGGCCCGGCGGAATTCCTTTATCGCCTCGTCGGCGCGACCTTTGGCGGCGAGCGCCGTGCCCAGATTCGTGTGCACGTCGACCGACCCGGGAATCGACTGCAGCGCGGTTTCGAAGTGCGCGATCGCCTCGTCCGTTCGCCCCTCGTCGAGCAGCGCGTTCGCGAGGTTGTAGTGCGCGTCGGGGAAGTCGGGCTGCAGCGCGAGCGCGCGCTCGTACGCGGCCACGGCTTCGTTCAACCGCCCCTTCGCGCGAAGCGCCGTGGCCATATTGCTGTACACGGGCGCGTAATCGGCTCGGAGGGCGATCGCGCGCTGATAGTGCGCCATCGCCTCGTCGAGCCGCTGTTCGGCCTGCAGCGCGGTTCCCAGGTTGTTCTCCGTCACGGCGCGCATCAGCGCCGACGAGAGAATCGGCCAGTTCGTGACGATCACCGCGACGAGAAGCGCCGTCAACGTGGCGATCGATCCCGGCACGCGCCGCGTCCGCGCCATGGCCGGCATCCCGGCAACGGCCGCTGAGGCGAAGAGCAGCAGGAGCGGCACGAGCGGATATCGGTAGCGGCCGAACACGTAAAACAGCACGACGCTCGACGCGTACGCCGCCAGCAGCGCGTGCAGGATCACCAGGCGCGAGCGATCGCCCCACGTGACGACGAGGCCGAGCAGCGCCAGCGGGACGATCACGCCGAAGTGGCCGATGGGGCCCAGCAGTCTGAGCGGCCACGACCATTCGGCGTGCGACTCCTGGCTCTCGGTGTCCACCATCTCCGTCGCGTTCCAGAGGAGCGCGGTCTTCCGGGCCATCAGTTTCACCCACGCCACGGGGCGTCCGGTGATGAAGTCCAGCGCCCGATCGGTCCAGTACCTCGACACTTCCGCCGGCGTCAGGTGTCGTCCGGCGGCATGTTCCGCGAGTTCGGTGGCATCCTGACGCTCGTACTCCGGCGCGCCTCGGCCGGGCCGCAGCGACTGATACGTGCCGTCGGCGTTCGGGTTGTTCCCGATGTAGAAGTTGGGGCCGAACTGCGACGTCGTCACGTAAAAGCCGCCGCCGACCCGATAGTTGCGCGCGGCGACGGGCACGAGCACGAGCGCGAGGCCCGCGAGAAACACCGCGAGCGATCTGGCGCGCGCGCCGAAGGGCTCGCCCGGCCGGGCCACCAACCAGATCGCGATGACGACGACGAAGACCAGCGCGTTCTCGCGCGTCAGGCTCAAGCCGCCACTCGCGAGGCCCAGCCCGAAGAACACGTAGGACCGCGCAATCAACCACAGCGCGAGGCACACGAAGAACACGTCGAGGACGGATTTCTGCAACAGACCGTCGAAGAAGATCGCCGGCGCGTAGAGCGCCAGCATCAGGCCGGCGGCGAGGCTCGCCTTCTTCGAGAAGAGCCGCGCGGCGGCCAGTCCGAGTAGTGCGCACGATGCCGACCCGATGAGGGCCTGAATGATTCGGACGACCAGAAGGCTGCGTCCGGCCACGGCGTAGATCGCGCCGAGTACATAAGGATAGAGGGGCGCCTGGTAGAAGACCTCATGACCGAACCAGTCGCCCCGCGCGATCTGCTGGGCCCATTCGTCGTACCCGTGCGAATCGCCCAACAGGATCGAGAAGTACGGCGAGGCGCGCAACTGCCATACGTGGATGAGGCGCACGACGAGCGCGACGACGAAGATGCCGAGCGCGAGCGGCGCGAAGCCGTGTCGATCGCCGGTGCCCTGTCGAGCCATAAGTAACTGTTACCGAGCGGCGATTCGTCGCGCCATAATTCCGGTTACCGAAGCAGAGGGCTGATCCGCAGTCGTGGACCAGGTGTTCATGAGGGGATCTGCCCCCCCTTTTGTTCTTTCTGAGCGAC
>JACPZV010000223.1 GCA_016195295.1 Acidobacteriota bacterium | reverse complement strand
CCAGATCGATCCGAACCCGAACCAGCCCCGGCAGGTGATGGGCGATCTCTCGGAGCTCATCGCGTCGATTGCCGAGCAGGGCATTTTGGAACCGCTGGTCGTGCGGCAGGTCGGCGAGCGCTTTCAGATCGTGGCCGGCGAGCGACGCTACCAGGCCGCCGTGCAGGTCGGGCTGCGGGATCTGCCGGTCGTGATTCGGGACGTCGACGAGACCGAAATGCTCGAGCTGGCGCAGAATGACCGCGCTCATCGAGAAAATTGCGGGCCAGGGCGGCGCCACGCGGCAGCAGTTGCGTCAGGCCGCGGCCAAGCCGAGAGCGGGACGCCCGAAGCATTATGTGTTCGCGTATCGTCCCACGACGAAAGCGTTCAATCTGAAGCTAAGCTTCGCGAAGAGCCGGGTGAGTCGTGAAGAGGTCGTGGAGACGCTCGAGGCGATCCTCCGCGATCTGCGGAAAGCGCGGTAGGCCCGCGTGGCGGCTACTAGTTTACATAACATTCATTATCGGACTCACATAAAACAAGGCCTGAAATCGACCCGAGTAGCCCATCAGACCCGCCAGCCTCGGGCGTGGACTCCTTCGTCGGGGACTGTAACTTTGGCGGGACGACCGGCCGGGTGCCGCTCCACGTCGCGGTTGTTCCGGTCGCTCAGCATCGTAAAAAACGTCAGGACTTGACCGGGCGCGCCGGCCAGATCCGCGAACGGTATCGACAGCTCCAGGATCGAACCCGCGGAAGCGCGGGCGCCGCCTCCAGGACGCTCGACCCACGGCTGGCCAACAGCGGCTCGATCCCAGTAGCTCCAGGTCAGCCGATCCTGCAGAAGCCGCACGACGAAGCGGACGCCGCTCGGCTCGAGAAACTGCAGCGTGATCTCGCGGCCGTCTCGAAGAAACTCGGCGATCGGCTGAGCCGCATCGAGGCGAACGAAAAGCCGCTCGCGGTCGAGTCCCACCCAGAGTCGGGTCAGCCGGGGCGACATCCGCCCTCCCTGGTGCATCGTGCCGCCGGGCGCGGGCGCGGGGTCCTGAGCGTCGATGCGCACAGCGCCCAGCCACTCCAGAAAGCTGGTTTCTTCGCCGTCCAGCGTCGGTGACTGGAGACCCAGCGGCTCGGATCGTGGCGCTTGCGCCCCGCGTCCGGTCGAGATGTTGCTCACGAAGAGATCGTCGGGGATCGCCTGGCCGAGGCGCGAGTACACGCTGCGGAGATGCCGGCGGAACAGATCGTCGAACTCGGCATCGTGAGCCGACGAGTGCTCGTCACCGTACCACCAGAACCAGTCGCTCCCTTCCGCAATAAGGACCTCCTCGCGCGCCAAGGCGACTGTGGGAGCATCAGCCGAGCTGGTGTCGAGCGCGACGTGAGCCTCGGCTAACTGGCTCCAGGCCTGCTGGTCGTCACGGTGTTCGATCCAGATGGAAAAGCTTGCATCGATCCAGGAGCCTGGGAAGATCCCGGGCAGCTCCCGGTCGGCGGCCACGCACGCGTCAGCCATCGTGACGGTCTGCAACTCGCTTTCGGTCGACAGGCGCTCGTAGAGCGCCCGAAGGAACGGCCGGCCGCCGCCTTCAAAATGTTCCCAGGCGTTTTCACCGTCGAGAATGATGGGGATCAGCGCGTCTCCCCCGCCCGTTCGTTGGCGATAACGCCGACCCGCCTCGACGAGCCTCGAGACGAAGTCGGCGGCGGCCGCCGCTGACGGCCAGCCCGCGTACGTGAAGCCAATGAGATCCGAGAGGACATGATCGCGAAAGGCGCAAGCCACTCGCGCCCCGCCTGCGCTGACGACGTACGGCGCGTACACGTGCTCGGGCTGTTCGAGATGCCCGTGCCCGTCTCGCGAGAAGAATTTTCCAAGCGTGCGGGCCAGAATGAGTTCGTCGGTGGCCATCCAAGTAAAACCAGCGCGCGCCACCAGCGGTACCATCGCATCGGAAACCGATCCCTCGGACGGCCACAGCCCGACGGGCCGTCTGCCGAAGAGACGCTCGTGACACGCCACGGCCCGCGCGAGCTGCTCGCTGGCATCTTCAGGATGGACGAACCGGTGCGGCGGCTTCGCATCGCCTGAATGCGGAGGCTGATACACGTTCGTGTCGCACAACAAGGGCAGGATCGGGTGGTAGAACGGCGACGTCGAGATCTCGATCTGGCCGCGGGCCGCGGCGTCCTTGTACTCGGGAATCACCCGCTTGAGGATCTCGAGCTCGATCCGACGCAGCAGCGCTTTGTCGTCTTCCGAAAACGCTCGACCCTTGGCGACCAGCCCGCTGACACGCGGGTCGCCCTCCAGATACACCGGATCGAGCCACGCGAGCTTGTGCCAGACCTGCAGGTCGCGCAGATCCTCGACCGTGAACCGTTCGAGGGCGGATCGCGGATCGCCGCCGGCTGGCGGCCAGTCCCCGCGCTTGGCGAGCAGCTCCGCATAGCGCGGGTACGGGTCGATCATCCGCTGGCGCTGCGCGTGGAAGAAGTTGCCGACGATGAACTCGCCGTCGCGATGATCGAGCAATTCGGCGGGCTTGAGGCCGAGGTCGAGCGATCGGTCACGCGCACGATCTTCGGCAAAGGCTTCGAGCTGCACGAGCAGCGAGGGCACGAGATTGAACGTCAGTTTCACTGCTGGGTAGTCATGCAGGATGGCGACCATGCCGAGGTAGTCCTTCAACGCGTGCATTCGGACCCACGGCAAGATGTGCTCGCCGGTGGCCGGGTCCTCGTAGAAGGGCTGATGCATGTGCCAGAGAATCGCCACGCGCGTCATACGCCTGTTGTACTCTAAGTGCGTCCGTGTTCAGGATCCTCGATCGATACCTGGTCCGCGAGATCGCGCTGCCGCTCGGCCTGGGGCTGCTCGTTCTGACCTTCGTCCTGATGATGCCGCCCATCCTCAAGGTCGGCGAGCAGCTGATCGCGAAGGGCGTCGACTTCCCCACCGTCATTCGTGCCTTGCTGACGCTCATGCCGCAAGCCCTGAGCGTCACGATCCCCATGGCCGTCCTGCTGGGGATTCTGGTGGGGTTGGGACGCCTGTCGGCCGATCGTGAATTCGTCGCGCTCCAGGCCTGCGGCGTCAGCGTGTTTCGCGTGCTGCGCCCGATCGGCGTGCTGGCGATCCTGGGCACCGCGGCCACCGCCTACGAAACCATCGTCGCTCTGCCCGACGCGAACCAGACTTTTCGCGAAATCACGCTGAACGTGATCGCGTCGTGGGCCGAAACCGACATCAAGCCGCGCGTGTTCTTCACGAACTTCCCCAACCGCGTGATCTACGTTCGCGACATCGAGCCCGACCGACAGTGGCGGGACATCTTTCTCGCCGACACCACGCGGGCCGGGCAGACGACCGTCTATCTCGCGCGGCGAGGGCGGCTGGAGGTGGATCGCGCGAAACGCAGAGTGGAGCTCGTGCTGGAAGATGGCCGGCGGCACACGACCTTCACGAGCGCGACGGAAGACTACGAGGGGAGCTCCTTCCCGCTGCTCGTGTTGACCCTGGATGCGGACGCGATCTTTCCGAGAACCCAGGTCATCAAGGGCGACAACGAGATGACTATCGCGGAGCTGCGCGCCACGGTCGCCGACAACGCCAACCATGGTGCCTCCAGCGCCAGCCAGCTGTTCACGATCCAGCAGAAGTTCTCGCTTCCGGTGGCCTGCCTGGTGCTGAGCTTGATTGGCGTCGCGCTTGGCGTGAGCAACCGCAAGGATGGCAAGCTCGCGAGCTTTGCCCTGGGTTTCGGCGTCGTCTTCGTCTACTACGTGCTGCTTTACTCGTCGCGGGCCATGGCGCTCGGCGGGCGAATGTCGCCCACTCTCGCGCCCTGGGTCGTGAACCTGGTGCTCGGCGTCGCAGGAGTGGCGCTGGTCGTCTGGCGCGCCGGCGCCGCCGATCGGCCGCTGCGCATCAGCCTCCCGGCTTGGCCGCGAACTCGGGCCCCGCACGCGCCGGCTCGCGCGGCCGAAGCGGCGTCACGCAGAGGGAAAACTCTCCTGGTCGTGCGCCTCCCGCACGTCCATTGGCCGCGCCCGCGCCTCCTCGACGTCTACGTATCGCGGCAGTACCTGGCCATCTTCGCGCTGGCGTTCGGCTCGCTTGTCGGAATTTTCTACATCTCGACGTTCATCGACATGGCCGACAAGTTGTTCCGCGGAGCGGCGACGACGAGATTGTTGCTGCGGTACTTTTACTTTGCCACGCCACAGTACGTGTACTACATCATTCCGCTGGCCGCGCTCCTGGCGACGCTCGTGACCATCGGGTTGCTCACGAAGAACAGTGAGCTGATCGTCATGCGCGCCTGCGGCGTCAGCCTGTATCGCTCGGCCGTGCCGCTGGTGCTCTTCGCGGTCGCGTTCAGCGGGGTGCTCTTCGAGTTGCAGGAGCGCGTCCTCGTCGAGTCGAACCTCGAGGCCGCGCGCCTCAACGGCATCATCCGCGGATATCCGATGCAGGAGTTCGGCGTGCTCAATCGGCGGTGGATCGTGGGCACCCGCGGCGACATCTACACCTACGAATTCTTCAACCCGCAGGTGAACCAGTTCAGGGAGATGCGCGTGATGCACGTGAACGACGCCACCTGGACGCTGGATGCGCTGACGTACGCCAAAGAGACGGCGCTCGTGCGACACGCCGATGTCGACGGCCAGCCGGCGTTTGGCTGGGTCGCGCGTCAAGGCTGGACCCGCGAGTTTTCGACGGCGTTGGGTGACGATCGCTCCGAGACGACGCGGGTCGCGTATGCGCCGTTCGCGGAGCGAGGCATGTCGCTCGAACCGCCCGAGTACTTCAAGACCGACGAGCCCGAAGCCGATCGCATGACCTACGGTCAGCTCAAGCGGTACGTCGCGCAACTCCAAGCAAGCGGCTATCACGTCGTGCCCTATATCGTGCAGCTTCAGCGGAAAGTCGCTTTCCCATTTGTCACCTTGATCATGACGCTCCTGGCGGTCCCCTTCGCGGTCACGACCGGGAGCCGTGGAGCGCTCTACGGGATCGGTGTCGGCATCGCGCTCGCGATCGTCTACTGGACGACGCTGAGTGTGTTTGGCGCGCTGGGCGCCGGCGGTTGGGTGTCGCCGGTGCTCGCGGCCTGGGCGCCGAACCTACTCTTTGGCGCGGCGGCCCTCTATATGATCCTGACGATCAGAACGTAGGATCACGCGCACGCTGCTGGTCCCGGTTGTCACTTGAGTAGACGCAGCGAAACCATTCAACCGGTCGACAGCATCGAGACCGATCGGGCAACCCCATCGTCGATTCAAGCGACGGCCGGGATCAGTGCTGTAGCGCCACGCGTTTGATCCACAGACGGCTGGACGTGCCCGGCTTCGTATTCGTCATATCGATCACGAACATCAGACTGCGGATGCTGGTGAATGGCGGTCTGAACGTGTGCGTGACGCCCACGGGAAGCAGATCGTCGAAATACACCGTCCGCTCTTGGTCACGCGCGTCGACGTAGACCGACCGTTGCCACCGCTCCCCCGTCGCTTCGCCTTCTCCTGCGCGCAGTTGCACGGCGAGGCGCATCGGATGTTCGGCGCGGACCGTGAACGTCACGCGATCGTGCGATGCCAGGGCGGCCGGCGTGTCGACGACGAGCGCGACAACTTGTCCGGCGGGCGCCCCTCCGGCCAGTCCGAAGCGGAGGCGCATTTCATTGCCGCCGACGATAGACGCTTGCTCGACGACGGCGACGGATGTCGGGTCGTGTTCGACGCGCCAGCCGGCGAGGGACTTGCCGTCGAAGAGCGGCTGACTGGCCGCGGCGGGCGGACGGATCGGCCGCCGCGGCGGAGCGGTCAGGTCGCGCACGTACACGGCGTTGCTTCGTATCCACGACGCGGGCCAGGGTCGACCCGTCGACTGAATGTCCACCCAGTAGACGCCGGGACCTTCCGGCGCGGACACGGTGAACGCCTGTTCGTGATGGCCGGGGCTCAGGACCGTGGCCGCGTTCCAGACCGTCGTCGTGAATTCGGGCGGCGCATTGCTCCGCACCCGCAGCGTCACGGGACCACCGAGGCCCAACTCGTCACCCTCGTGAACGGTGCCCAGGCCGTTGCTGGCTGTGAATTCGAAGGACGGTGGCGTCGCGATGCCGTCGACCGCCGCGTACAGATGTCCGCCGCGCAGCGCGCGGAGGAGGGTCGACGCATCGGCCGCGGCGTTGCCGGTCAGGGGGCTGTCGAGCGAAACGTGAACCGACACCGTGCGGAACGCCGACTCGTAGCCCGGCACCGACAGGACGTACCGGTTGTCGACCGGGTCGCCTCGCAGGGCCAGCTTCGCGTGCGCATCGGCTCCGGCCAACATCACGACCCGACGCTGCTGCGCGAGCGCGGCCCATTGGTGCACGGTCTCGCTCGGCTCGATCAAGCTCGAGATCGTTTCCGCGGGTCTGAACGGATAGCCGACCAAGGCGGCGAAGAGATGGCGTCTCGCGCCCCACGGCGTCGGCGATCCCTCGGGCGTCGGTGACGTCGCGCTCGCCTGCTGCACCCACTGCCGCCACGCCGTGTCGAGGTTCAGCATCTCGATGCCGTCGAACGGCGCCGTCCACTCCCGCCATTTCAATTGTGGCTTCGGAGAGTCCGGATGCGCGGCGACACCAAATCCCCCGAGCCGCCGCACGTCCTCGACGACGTCGCGCGCGTCTCCGCCGAGCGGATACGGGGAGACGGGCATATCAAACGCGATATAGTGGCCCCCATTCGTGCTGATCTCGACGCCGTCGAGGCAGAGGACGCCCGCGCGGTACGTTGGCGCATCCACGAGGCGTGTGGCGTCGCCGTGATCGGTGAACACGATGAACTTGAGACCAGCGCGCGCGGCCGCTCCCGCGATCTCGTCCGGGCTGCTCAGGCCGTCGGATCGATTCGTGTGAACGTGAAGGATGCCGGGGATCGTGCGATCGGTGGGCGGGGCGAGCGCCAGCCGGCGCGGCGGAATCGTGAAGACGACGAAAACACCGACAGCGACGACAGCGACGACAGCGACGACAGGGGCCGCCGTCAGCAAACCCAGCTTCTTCACGAACTGGTCAGAGACCAGCGCGGGATCGGAGGGCGGCGGCC
>JACPZV010000222.1 GCA_016195295.1 Acidobacteriota bacterium | reverse complement strand
TGTTTCACGAAGGCCACCGACGACACGCGGACGCTCTCCTGCTTCTCGTGCCACGCGATGCACAAGGCGCCCGACGACGCGCGATCCGTCGAGTCGTGGGCGGACGATCAACTCGCGTCGCGCGCGCAGGGAAACGGCGCTTGCCTGCAGTGTCATGCGCTCCAGGATGTTTCCGCGCACACACATCACCGCGCCGACTCCGCGGGCAGCTCCTGCTACAACTGCCACATGCCGTACACGACCTACGGGTTGCTCAAGACGATCCGCAGCCATCAAATCGGCAGCCCGTCAGTGCAGGCGACGATCGAGACCGGACGGCCGAACGCGTGTAACCTGTGTCATCTCGACAAGACGCTGGCGTGGACGGCTGAGACCATGAATAGATGGTACGGAACGCCGCCGCCGCCACTGACCGGCGACGACCGAGCGGTCGCTGCGTCGCTGCTGACGTTGTTGAAAGGCGACGCGGGTCAGCGCGCCATCGTCGTGCAGAGCATGGGCTGGCGGTCCGCGCAGGAGGCGTCCGGTACAGCGTGGCTGGCGCCGTTCCTCGCCTTGCTGCTCGACGATTCCTACGACGCGGTGCGATTCATCGCGGGACGATCGCTTGGCACGCTTCCGGGATTCGAGTCGTTCGGATTCGACTTCGTGGCGCCTCCTCAGAGGCGCGCGGCGCAGCGCGTGCGGGCGCTCGAAATCTGGCGCGATACGCGCACGCGCGCCGATCGCGACGCCGATCCTGCGCTGCTGTTCAATCCGGACGGCACCTTCAACGCGGCAGTCATCGATCGATTGAGACGCGAACGCGACAATCGCCGCGTGACGTACCGGGAATGATCGACTACGCGCAGCGTCACGTCCGCTTCGGCTGGTGGTCGTTGCTGGTCTTCGCGACGGCGGGTCTGGTCCTGGAAACACTTCACGGGTTCAAGGTCCGGGCCTATCTCGACGTCTCGAACGAGACGCGGCGACTGATGTGGACGCTGGCGCACGCGCACGGCACGCTGCTCGCCGTGGTCCACGTGATCTTCGGGTTGACCGTACGAGGTGCGCGCGACCTGAGCGGCCGGGACCTTCGGCCGATTTCCTCCGCGTTGATGGGCGCCAGCGTGCTCCTGCCAGGCGGCTTCTTCCTCGGTGGAATCGCGTTCTACAGCGGCGACCCCGGATTCGGCATCCTGCTCGTGCCGTTCGGCGCGGTGCTGCTGCTCGCCGCGGTGTTCCTGATCGCGCGCGCGACGGGCGAAACAGTCGTTCGTCGTTAGCCGCGCTTTTCACTCGCACGTAGTACGCCGACGTGGTACTCCGGCGTAGGGACTCGGGCTGGGAGCCCGGTCGTGTTCGGCGACGGCCGCACGTGTGACGCGAGCAGGGGGCAGCGGCGAGGTCGCGGCCGGCGGCCGTGCGACCTCGCGTGCGCCACCGAAGCCGGTCAACGCGTCCGCAAGCGGACCGACGCACGGCGCCACCGATTTGCCGCTGACGCCCGATCAACCCGATGGCCCAACCGATGGTGGGCTGTCGCTCGAACCACATCCGGCGCCGTGCTGACCACCGCGCCATCGCTGGAGGACGCGTTGACCACGCGAGCCGTCGCCCGGCCGCCGGACGCGACCTCGCCGATGCCCGCCTCCGCTCGCCTGAAAGGCTCGCGCTACAGCATGAGGGTTTTTCGCTCGAGTGTCATACGAGTTATCACTTGAGTTGCTGCTGATGTTCTCCAATCGCTCTCATCGACTGGTCATCTGAACCGGCATCAGATCCCGGCGGTCGAATTTGTTGACCTCGTCGATGACGCGGGCGAACGCCCGCGCGATGGCCTCGAGGCCCGCGGCCGGCACCCACTCCGGCACATCGTCGTCGGTGTGTTTGTTGACCGGCGAGCGGATGATCTGCATCGACGGCACGTCGTTCGCCACGATGCCCATGTCGCCCGACGCGTTCGGATCCATGTCGGCGATGAGGCCGACGCCGAACGTCGCGTAAGACTTGAGCACGGCGTCGAACAGCCGCTCGCTGCCGTGGACCCACCACCGGCGCGGCGCCACCACATTCGCCTTGCGCAGCTTGCCGTTCCAGTACTTGGTATCGGAGATCGAGGCGTGCTCGCAATTGATCATCAACGCGGTCTTGGCGAGCACCGTGTCCCGGTTGTCGTGCATCCACCGCGTGCCCGGCGAGCCCACGTGATGTCCGGCGGTGGCGACGAAGGTGATCGATCGCCGCCGCTGCTCCTTCGGAATCTGCGAGAAATAGTCGAGCAGCGTCATCATCACGGAGAGCCCCGACGCGTTGTCGAGCGCCGCGTCGTAGTACCCGTCCTGATGGGCGATGACGATGATGTTCTCGTCGGTGGCGCCGGGCAGCGTGCCCCAGACATTCGAGCTGGTCAGGCCGTCGCGCATCTCGACGGTCACCTTCATCTTGAGCTTGACGGCCCGGCCCGCGCCGATCAGATCCCGGATCACCTTGCCGTCCTCGAACCCCATGAAGAAACCGGGCACCGTGATCGGCCGCTGCTGACT
>JACPZV010000221.1 GCA_016195295.1 Acidobacteriota bacterium | reverse complement strand
CTGCGTGATGACGCCGCGCAGCGGCTGGCACGCGAACGCCTCGGAGCGCGGCGGCGGCCTGGTCTGCTGGCTCGAGGTGATGCGCGCGGTGGTCGAGGCACGAACGCGGCGAACCGTGCGGTTCGTCGCGTCGAGCGGCCACGAGCTCGGCCATCTCGGCATCAACGCCTTCGTGGACGCGCGGCCCGGCATCGTGAAGACGAGCGTAGGCTGGATGCACTTCGGCGCGAACATCGGCGCCGCCGTCGATCCGGGCAACACGGTGCAGGCGTCAGACGATGAGTTCGAGGCGATGCTCGCACGCGCGATGGCGCCTGCCGGATTGAACGTCGACCGCCGCGTTCCGCGCGGCGCAGTGCCAGGCGGCGAGGCCGAGGTCGTTCATCGCGGCGGCGGCAGATACGTCTCGGCGATCGGACGTAGCGCGCTCTTCCACAATCCCGAGGATCGCGGCCCGAAGGTCGTCGATCCAGGCGCGATCGCGCGCTTCGTCGACGCGTTCACGGCCGTTGCACGCGCGCTCGCGAGCGCATGAGAATCTGGTCATATGCACCTCGATCACATTTCGTATCAGGTGACCGGCTACAATCTGGTAATCGGGTAATTTGATTGTTGGATTGGATGTCGCCGTGGAACAGATGTTTCTCGCAGACGTGGAAGAGGCCGCTGGCGGCGGGCCGTGGGCGGCGGCCATCGCGCAGATGCGCGGCGCGGGGCTGCCCGTGCCGCAGATCATGCATCTCTTCGCCTTCAAACCGGAGCGTACGCAACACCTCGCGGAGTTCACGCAGGGTGTCATGCGCGGACCGTCGCCGCTCTCGCCCGGCCAGCGCGAGCTGATCGCCGCGTTCACGTCCAAACGGAACGACTGTCCGTTTTGAATCGGCGCGCACGCCGCGGTCGCGGCGGAATTGCTGGGAGACAGACGCCGCGTGAACGCCGTGCTCGCGGACTATCGCACGGCGCCCGTCGACGACAAGGAGAAAGCGCTGTTCGCGTTCATCGAGCGGATGAACGCCCAGTCCAACCTGATTCAGCGCCAGGACGTGGATCGCGTCAAGGCCGCGGGATGGAGTGAAGAGGCGATCTACGACGCTATCACGGTCTGCGCGCTCTTCCGGTTCTACAACGCCTGGATTGACGCCACCGGCGTCCACGACATGCCGGCCGACGCCTATGACGTGGCCGGCAAACGGATGGCGGCCCAGGGGTACGTCCGATAGGCCTGGGCTCGCCTGAAAGGCTCGCCCTACAAGACGATCGACACGTACCAGACAGATTTGAAGAAACGACTGGCCCGGTGAATTTGGTGATTGAGTGATTCAGTGATTTGGTGATTGATTGGAAGATTGAGTCAGTCAATCACCAGATCACCAAATCACCCAATCACCAAATCTGATTCGATGACCGCGTCATTGTTTTTCGTAGACCGCGGTCGTGGTGGAACTCACCTCTCCCTGCGCGTTGTAGTTCTTGTACGTGTTGTTGATCGTCTTGCCGTCCGCGGACAGGACGTTGACGATGACCTGCGTCACGCGGCCGCCCTTCTTGTTCGTGATCTCGTTCGTCCGCTCGTCGATTCGCTTCACCGCGGTCGTGTCCGTGCTCGGGCTGCCCGTCACCGGCTCATCTTTCCCGTCGAACATCGTCGTGTAGGTCCACTTCGTCAGCTGGCCGTTGCGATTCGTGGACTCCACGGTGACGCGCATGCCGCCGGTGGCGAACGGCTCGTAGGTCATGATGTTGAGCGCCGGCGGCGGCGCGTCCTGCTTCAGCTTCCATTTGCCGATGCGCGGGTTCGCGGCCTGCGCGAAGGCGATGGCCGCAAGGAGAGCGACGGTCAGGGTCGAGCCGATCGTTCGTGTCAGATGTTTGCGCATGCGTAATCTCCAGGCCAGTAGTGTAGCGGTGCGAGTAGAATCTGCGCTATGAAGAAAATCCTTGGCCTTGTCGCGCTGTCGCTGGCCCTCGCTGTCGCCTTCCCGCGGGCGCAGCAAGAGCGCGTTCAACGCATCGATCGCGCGTTCCAACGCTACGTGGACGAGAACCGCGTCGCCGGCGCGGTGGCTCTCGTCCTGCAGGACGGCAAGCCGGTCTACGAACGCGCCGTCGGCTGGAGCGACAAGGAAGCCGGCCGTCGCATGACGGCCGACACGATTTTCCGCATCGCGTCGCAAACGAAAGCGTTCACGAGCGTCGCGGTGCTGTCGCTGATGGAGGAAGGCAAGATCGGCCTCAACGATCAGGCCGGCCGCTACATTCCCGGCTTCGCGAAGACGACGGTCGCCGTGCGCAATGGAGCGCCGGGACACGAAGTATCGATCGTGCCGGCCAAGCGCGCGATCACGATTCGCGATCTCCTGACGCACACTGCGGGCATTTCATACGGCACCGAGGCGTCTGTGGCATCGACGTACGAAAAGCAGGGTCTGGGTCCGGCCGCCGGCTATGGCTGGTACACGGCTGACAAGACCGAACCGATCTGCACGTCGATGGAGCGGCTCGCGACGCTGCCCTTCGTCGCGCAGCCGGGCGAGGCGTGGGTCTATGGCTACAACACCGACGTCCTCGGCTGCATCGCCGAGCGCGCGTCCGGCATGCCGCTCGACGAGTTGATTCACACGCGCATCGCGGCTCCGCTCGGGCTGAAGGACACGCAGTTCTTCCTGCCGCGCGGGCAGCGCGATCGGCTCGCCGCCGTGTACTCGAGCGGGAGCGACGGGAAGATTGCGCGCGCACCGGATGGACCGAAGGGCCAGGGTCATTACGTCGACGGCCCACGGAAGAGCTTCGCGGGCGGCGCCGGCCTGCTCTCGACCGCGCGCGACTACGCGCGCTTCCTCGAGATGATCCGCAGCGGCGGCACGCTCGACGGCGCGCGTATTCTCTCGCCGCGCACGGTCGAGCTGATGACGACCAATCAAGTCGGCACGCTCCACTCGTCGGCCGGCCTCGGCTTCGGTCTCGGCTTCGAAACCACCGATCGCTACGGCGCGAACGGGATGGACGGCGTCGGGGCTTTCGGCTGGGGTGGCGCGTACGGCAGCGTGTATCGCGTCGATCCGAAATCGCGCCTCGTCATGGTGCTG
Source organism: Acidobacteriota bacterium (assembly GCA_016195295.1). GTDB lineage: Bacteria > Acidobacteriota > Vicinamibacteria > Vicinamibacterales > CAVVIG01 > SRVP-36. The sequence continues at coordinate 6,807 of JACPZV010000221.1, read as the reverse complement.
ATGATTCAGTTGCTGCCCAACGGCAGCGACATCCGCGATCGTTTCCCGACGCTCGTCTACCAGGCGCTCGGACAGTAGGCATCGATGAATCGGATCATTGGGTCATCTGGTTATCTGGTCATTGGCGTCGCGCTGGCGGGCACGCTGGTGATTCCGCAGAACAATCCATCGGTTGAACAGACGACGCAAGGTGCGAAGCCGGCGCTTGCGGTCGTCGACAGCTTTGACGGCTTGGGATTCGGATTCGCTGAAGGGCCGGGCTCGAATCACCCGCCCCTGCCGCGCAACCCCTCGGACAATTCGCTCGCCGTCGGTCCGGATCATATCGTCCAAATCGTCAACTCGCAGGTCGCGGTTTTCACGAAAAAGGGCGCGCGCTTCGATGCGACCGGCAGGACACTCTACGGCCCGACGGGCACGAACACGTTCTTTGCAGGATTCGGCGGCGTGTGTGAAGCGCGGCCAAACGGCGACGCGGTCGTCCGCTACGACCAGCTCGCCGATCGCTGGCTGATCGTCATGCCGATCTTCCGTCGCACCGCTTTCGAAGCGGATCGTTTGAGGCCTGGCGAGCCCGCGAAGCCGGGTGGCGCCGCGCGCCCAGGGGCAGCAGCGAGACCAGGGCCACCGCCGCCTCTCCCGCTGCCAGTTGTCCCGCAGCGTGGGCAACCTGGCGCGACGCCGCCACCTGCGCCTGCGCCGGCCGAGGGCACCCACGCGATGTGCTACGCGATCAGTACAACTTCCGACCCGCTCGGACCGTACTATCGCTACGCGTTCGAGCGGCCGCTGTTTCCGGATTACCCGCGGCCCGCCGTCTGGCCCGACGGCTACTACGTTCCGACGAGCACCGGCGACGAGGTGATCCAGAAGCACGCGTGCGTCGCCGAGCGCGAGCGCATGTTGAAAGGCGAGCCCGCGCGCGAGCAGTGCCGCGTCATGGACGGCGTGAACTTTCTGAACAACGCGGACGTGGACGGCCCGGCGCCGCCGCCGCCCGGCGCGCCGAACATCATGATGGCGGCCGGCGGGACACAACTGAAGAACGTCCTCGAGGGCGACGGCGTTGTCGTCTGGCAGTTCACGTGGATTGGAAGACGCCGTCCAGGACGAAGGTCAGCGGGCCCGTGACCCGGGTCAGCGATTCGCCGCGAGGCTCGCGACCGATCCGGCCGGCATCCTGACGTTCCACGAGACCGTCCTGGCCGAGGGCGAGGCCTCGCAAAACGCGATGCGCTGGGAGGATTACATACAGACCGCGATGGACCCGTCGGACGATTGCACGATCTGGTACGTCGGCGACTACGTGAAGAAAGACGCGCCGACGTACTCGACACGCATCGCGTCGTTCAAGCTGCCAGGCTGCTAAGGGTCCGCGCGGCGATCGGCTCTACTCTCGGGAGTACCGTCATGCATCCAGCCGCTTTTCGTGGTAGAAGTGGACTTGCGTCGTTGCGCCACGATCTTCCAACCGAAAACCCACTCGAGTTCGAAGCCAATCCGGATCGGCCTTGACCACCTGAAGTTCGAACTCCGTACCAGGGACGGCCCTCGTCACCTTCGCGCGCCAATCGTAGTCAGGCCCAAACCAAAGGCTAAACTCCGCGCCTTCCTTCGCCTGTCCCGAAGAGCGCTTGGTCCACCACAAGTCGAGACCATGAGACGTGCTGACGGCATCGTAAACACGGTTCACAGGCGACTTAATGGGAAAGTCCTGATAGATGTCAGCCACGTATTTCTCCCATCGCTCGTGCTCCCGGCTAGGGTCGCGCGTTCTCCGCCAGCGCCTTGAACTTCGCCAGAAGCTGATCCCAGCCGGCCATCACCGCCGGGTAGATCTCCTCGCCCTTCGCGAGATTCCTGAAATCACCGTGGGCGATTGAGAGCGTCGTGTGTCCCCCGTGCTCGGCCAACGCGTAGGTCTGCGTGATGTCGTCCTCGGCCTTCCCGGACAGCGGCTGCATCTCGCGTTGCGTGGAGCGGACGCTGAACCGCAGGAGCTTCGCCGGCTCCGACGCGAGAACGCGGCCGTTGACGTAGACCACGCCGTCCGCGTTTCTCCACAGCACCTCGCTGCCGACCTTCCAGTCGGACTCGACAGGCCCTTTCGCCCCAAAGAGATCCGACCATTCGCTCGTCCGCTCTGTGAGGACCGCCCACACCTTTGACGCCGGCGCGGCGATCTCGATCGACCTTTCGGCGATAAGCGTAGTCATTTCGGTGGCTCCGTCATGCGCGTCGAGGTACCGGCCAGCGGCCGGCCGCTCTCGAGCAATGTCTTCAGGCTCGACAGAATCAGCGGCCAGCCCGACGAGACGCCCTTCAGCATCGGCCCGCCCGGCTCGAGCTCGTCGTGCGTCACGGTGAGGCGCACGACGCTCCTCCACGGCTCGACGTCGAACCTGACGCGTGACGTCTTCGCGGCGTTGCCCTTGTCGGCGGGGAAGGCCCACGTGATGACGAGCGTCTTTGGCGGTGTCCGCTCGACCACCGTGCCCACGATGTCGACGAGCGATGGATCGTCGTAGTCCTCGTGGCGCCACTCGGAGCCGGGCTTCCAGTCGGATGCGTTGCGGTGACGGACCCAGTACTGCTTGGTCATCTCAGGATCGGTCAGCGCGTTGAACACGTTCTCCGGCGTCGACGAAATGTAGGTGACGTAGACGAACTTCGGTTTAGTCGCTGCGGTCATCGCCTTTTCCTTCCAGCCGTTTCTTCAGGTCGCTCAGCGCGCGCAATCGGTGGCGCTCGAACTTGCCGATCCAGCGCTCGGCCATTTCGTGGATCGGAACCGGATTCAGATAGTGCAGCTTCTCGCGCCCGCGCCAGACGACGACGACCAGTCCGGCGTCCTCGAGCAGACGGAGATGCTTCGTGACCGCCTGGCGGCTCATGTCGAGGTGCTCGCACAACTCGGTCAGCGTCTGCCCGTTGTCGGCGCGGAGCTGATCCAGCAGCGTGCGGCGGCCGGCATCGGCGAGCGCCCTGAAGACCCTGTCGAGCTTGTCCATCCGGGCCGCACGGATAATATGCAACCATATGGTTGCATGTCAAGTATCTCGCTCGGCTGAAGCCTCGCGCTACGAGTGCATACCATTCTCGACGCAGCGCTACGATCGCGGCCGTTCTCGACGTAGCGCGAGGCTTTAGCCGAGCGTCAGCGTTAGACTCCGCCGGGTTTCTTGGGCGGGACGGGGTTGTCCGCCTTCGTGCTGGCGGGCTTCGCGCCAATGTGGTCCGCCCACAGGTCGCCCGTGTTGCTGCCCGTCGAGCTCTCGTCGACTTCTGGAAGCATCGTCGCGTTCCAGTCGAACCACCCCGCGACCAGCCGATCGTAGACGTCCTTCCGCCGATCTTTCAGGTTCGCGCGCTCCATCGGATCGTCGACGACGTTGAAGAGGAAGGTGTTGTCGAGGATCTTGAGGTACTTGAAATCACCATCGCGGACCGCGCGCTGCGCGTTCGCCTTGTAGCGCCAGAAGATCTTCCTTGAAACCGGCGCCGCGTTCTGCGTCACCTGCGGCAGCAGATTGATCCCGTCCGGGGGCGACGCCGGATCCGGCGTCCCGCCGGTCGCCGCCAGCAGCGTCGGCAGCCAGTCCATGGTCATGCTCACCTGATCCGTCGTCCGGCCGCGCGGAATTCGCGCGGGCCACGAAACGATGGACGGAATCCGTAGTCCGCCCTCGAGCAATTCCGTTTTTCTGCCGGTGAACGGCCACGTGTCGGCGAACCGCTCGCCGCCGTTGTCGCTCGTGAAGACGACGATCGTGTTCGACGTGAGCCCGTTGGAATCCAGCCCCTGCAGGACGCGGCCGATCTGCGCGTCCATCGCCTCGATCATGCGCTGGTACGTCTTCTGCGATCCGCCGTCGTAGTCGCGCAGGTTTGTCGCGCGAAGGCGCGCGGACTCCGGCTCGTCTCCCGGAGCTTCCCACGGCCAGTGCGGCGCGTTGAAATGCAGGCTGAGCAGAAACGGCTGGCGCGATCGCGCGTAGCGGTTGACGACGTCGACGGCGCGGCGGCCGAGCAGGTCCGTGAGATAGCCCGTCTCGTGGATCGCGATGTCGCCGTCCCAGAGGTCGTCTTTTTGATTCGTCGTCGTGTGCGCGTAGTAGTCCAGCGCGCCCGTGCGAAAGCCGTAGAAGTGGTCGTAGCCGCTCTTGAGCGGACCAAATGCCGGCGGCGGACCCAGGTGCCATTTCCCGACCAGCGTCGTGCCGTACCCGATCTTTTTGAGGAGCGACGGCAGCGTCGGATGCCCGGGCGGCAATCCAACGCTGGTCGCGTCGGAGGGGATCGGTTCCTCGAGTCCCACGCGCAGCCGGTACTGATAACGACCGGTTATCAGCGCCGTACGCGTCGCGGAGCAGACGGCGGAGTTCGCATACGCCTGCAGAAAACGGACGCCGTTGGCGGCGATGCGATCGATGTTCGGCGTGGCGAGGTCGGGCCGCCCGTAGCACGCGACGTCGGCGTACCCGAGATCGTCCGCCATGATGAAGACGATGTTCGGTCGCGGCGCCGGTTGACCGAACACGCGATCGATCCCGGATGCCAGGGCGAGCGTGCCGAGCGCGGCGTGGCGGAGCAACGCGCGGCGTGTGATCGTGTCGGATTGGACCATGACTTCCTCCTCACAGGAGCGCGGCGGAATTCGTAGGGCGAGTCCTTGTGGACCCGGCGGATCGACATGCGCGACGTGTAGGCCGGGTCCTTTCGGACCCGGCAGACAGTCAGGCGGGTCCAAAAGGACCCGCCCTGCATGTCCGGAAGGACCCGCCCTACCGTTCTGAAATCTGTTCCAACCCCAGCCGTTGCGCGAGCTGATTGAACCGCGGCAGATACGTCGACAGCGACCGCTGCAGGCGATCGGTCTCCGCTTTCAATTCATTCTTCAGGTCGTTGAAGATCGGTACCGCGTTCCCCGTCGGCTTGCCGTCACCGGCTTCGACGACGCGCAGCAGTGACGCCAGGCGATTGTTGGTCTTGATGGGGAAGTTCAGCGGATCCTGATTGCTCTGATTCTTGACCTGATAGACGTCCACCTCGACCGCGGTCAGCTCCTTGATCAGTTGCTCGGCGATTTCCTTCACGTCCGCGCTCATCGTCTTTGATTCGCGGTCGAGCAGCGCCTGCTTGATGCGGCGAATCTGGATGATCGCGTTGTTCGCGTCGTTCACCTTGTCGCGAATCTGGATCGCCAGGTCGTACTGTTCCTGCAGGTCTGCGTCGGTCACGCTGTGATACGGATGCTTCTTCACAGCGAACGACTGCGTCTGCCCCCTGCCGTCGATCGTGAGCCGCGCCTGATACGTGCCAGGCACGACGAGCGGACCGTTCTGCGTCGCGCCCCACAGCACCATGCCGGGGAACTGGACGACGGGCTGCGCCTGCAGATCCCAGGTGAAGCGCTGCAGACCGCCGGCCATCGACGGCGGCGGCCCGCCGCGTCCGCGCCCGCCACCCACCAGCCCTACCCGGCAAGGCCCCTGTGTAGGAGCGCACTACCTGATTCTTACTGTCCAGAATCTCCAGCGTCATCTTCTCGGCGGGCTTCTTCAGCCAGTACGAAATGTTCGCGACGCCGCCCGCGCGAATCGCGTCGCCCGGCTTGAAGAGATACGCGTCGGTCGCCGTCACCGCCGCTCCATACTGCCGCAGCGGATTCACGTCGTCGAGGATGTAGAAGCCGCGGCCGTGCGTGGCGATCGCGACGTCGCCGCCTTCCACCCAGATGTCCGACACCTGCGTGTCCGGCAGATTCAGCGACAGCGACTGCCAGTGATCGCCGTCGTCCATCGAGACGTAGAAGCCGTGCTCGGCGCCCGCGTAGAGCAGGCCCCTGCGCACCGGATCCTCGCGCACCGACGAGATGTAGTCGTTGCCCTTGATGCCGGCGACGATCTTCGTCCACGTGCGGCCGTAGTCGTGCGTGCGGAAAATGTACGGCGAGAAGTCTTCGAGCAGCGGCTTCTTCACGGAGACGTACGCCGACGCCGCGTCGAACGCGGACGCGTCGATCTGGCTGACACGGCCCAGGTCCGGCATCTCGCGCGGCGTCACGTTCGTCCACGTCTTGCCGCCGTCCCGCGTGACCTGCACGATGCCGTCGTCCGATCCGGACCAGATCACGTTGACGTCCGTCTTGCCGGGGCCCAGCGAGAACACCGTTCCGTACATTTCCGGGCTGTTCATGTCGTGCGTGATCGGGCCGCCGGAATCCTGGAATGTTTTCGGATCGTGACGCGTGAGATCGCCGCTGATGGCCGTCCACGTCTGGCCGCCGTTGGTGGTCTTCCACACCCGTTGAGACGACGTGTAGAGGACGTTGGCGTCGACCGGCGAGAAGATGATCGGATACGTCCACTGCCATCGCTCGTGGACCTCGGACGAGTTCTCGCCGGAGAAGAAGCGCGGATACGCGCCGACTTCCTTCAGCTCGCCCGTGCGACGGTTGAGCCGCGTGAGAAACGATCCGTTGTTCGCGCCCGCGTAGAAGACGTCCGGATCTTTCGGATCGGGTGCGATGTAGCCCGGCTCGCCGCCGCCCGCCTGATACGGCGGCTCCACGTTTCCGCGTCCGCAGCCACCGCCGCCTCCGCGTCCGCCGAGGTTGGTCGCGCTCGAGACGCACAGCGTCGAGTTGTCCTGCTGCGCGCCGCAGACGTGATAGGGGACGTGCTTCGTCGTGATGACGTGATAAAACTGCCCGGTCGCGTACTCCTCGCCGGACCACGTCCGCTCGCGCGCGGCGACGTTGTCGGTGATCGCGCCGCCGCCGTCGTTGGCCAGCATCACGTGATT
>JACPZV010000220.1 GCA_016195295.1 Acidobacteriota bacterium | reverse complement strand
ACACCACCGGCGCGACAGGCGACGTGTTCCGAGTCTCCGTCACTGGCGGCAAAGTGACGTATGCGAAGAACGGGACCGTGTTCTATCAGAGCGCGGCGACTCCGACGTATCCGCTGCTCGTCGACACCGCGCTGCTCGGGATGTCCAGCACGATCAGCAACGTGAACATGGTCAGCGGTTCGACGACGACTCAGCCGCCGACGACGACCCCGCCGTCGACTTCAGCCACGCCCGTGCCCGTCGTGTGGACCTCGCTGGTGAAGACGACGGCGAGCGGGAATTCGCTGCAGAAGACGGCTGGCTGCGACGGGTGCCAGGATGCCGGCGCGGTGTCGACGCAATCCATCGCGTCCGGTGACGGGTATGTCGAGTTCACCGTCAGCGAATTGACGACGGAGCGCGCGATTGGGCTCAGCCGCGGCAGCACTGGCACGACGATCGCCGAGATCAACTTCGCCTTGTTGCTGTGGCCGGGCGGAGAGATCGACGTGCGCGAGAGCGGAACGTACCGCGCCGACACGACCGCCGCCACGGGCGACAAGTTCCGGATCGCGGTGACAGGCGGGAAAGTCACCTACGCGAAAAATGGCACCGTGTTCTATGTGAGCGCGGTCGCGCCCGCCTATCCGCTGCTCGTCGACACCTCGCTCGAGACCACATCGGCCACGCTCAGCAACGTGGTGATGTCCGGCGTCGGGCCGGTGCCGGTCGCGTGGACGTCGCTTGTGAATGTGACCGCCACCGGCGGATCGCTTCAGAAGACCGGCGGCTGCAACGGGTGCCAGGATGCCGGCGCCATCTCGACGCAGGCGATCGCGTCCGGCGACGGTTACGTGGAATTCACGGTCAGCGAACTGACGACGGAACGCGCCATCGGGCTGAGCCGGGGGAACACCGACACGACGATCGGCGACATCGACTTCGCGTTGCTTCTCTGGCCGGGTGGAGAAATCGATGTACGAGAAGGCGGCGTCTATCGAATGGACACCACGGCGGCCACCGGCGACAAATTCCGCGTCGCGGTGACTGGCGGCAAAGTGACGTACGCGAAGAATGGAACGGTGTTCTACACGAGCGCGGTGGCGCCGGCCTATTCGCTGCTCGTCGACACGTCGTTCCTGACTTCGTCCGGCACGCTGACCAGCGTCGTGATTTCAGGCGCACAGTAGTTAGTGAAGCCGGTAGACGTTGGTCCTCAACGGACAGCAGCAGCGCCGACTCAGAGAGTTGCGGAAGCAGTCGATTGAATGCGTCCACGAGCGCGGCGTCGGCCGTGACCGCCTCGGTGACCTGGATGGAATGTTCAGTGCTCATCGCATGCCCATCATGCGCACGACCGTCTGCATCGCGTCCTCACGCATTTACTCCCTCCGGGAGAACGCCGGGCCGCACAGCCCGGAGACCACTTGCTTGGCCATCGGCGGCAGCTCCGTGAACCGGACGCCGACGAGATAGTCCTTCCGAGGCAACGGCGCCTCAGAAGTTTCGGGCAACAGCGGCTCCGCCCAGACGACGCGCACTGTCAGTCGGGCTGGTTCCCGCGGCGTGTTGAGAATCAATGGACACTCGCGTCCCGCCGAAAGCGGCGATGTCGTCCGCACGAGCGCGCCGGTCGCGCTGATGTCGACCAGGCGTCCAAACTCCGCCCCCAGCCACACTTCAATGGCGGGTGCCGAGACGCGCACCGGCCTGGGCGATCGCATTTGGGAATTACTGAACGCGCCGACGCACCACGACGCGGACGTCGCTGAGGTCCGCGTTCGCGACGGTCACGTGGATCTGCGTCGGCGGCGTGACAGGCTGAATCTCACGCCAGACGAAAGATGATGTCGGGGACCGTTTGCGCCGACGCGACTGTCACCGCCTGGGCCCCGGACGCGCCGGGAGTACCTGGAAAGAAGGTGGCGATCATCGTCGTCGCGGAGCGTCCGGGTGTCTCGAACGCCGTTGGCATTCGCGGCGCCGCGGACACGTAGTACGCGCCGGGCAAGAGGCCGATGATCCGGAATTCTCCGAGGTCGTTGGTGACGCCGCCCTGGCCCGCGGGCACGAGACGATCCGGCGATCCTTTGGCCGTGAGCCGCCTGACCGCCATCACGCGCGCTTCCGCGAGCGGCTGTCCCCCGGGATCGAGGACACGGCCCGTGATGACCCCGCCGCGCCGCAGATACAGTACGACGCCGTCGATCGCCTGTCCGGCCGCGAGATCGATCCGCGGCAGACTCACCACGTCGGCCATCCGTACGAATCCCGGCTTCTGCGTGTCGACGCGATACTGGCCGGGCGGGACTCGAGCAAAACTGAAGCGGCCGTCCAGATCGGTCATCGTTTGCGGGGGAGGCCCGGTCATCGGCTGGCGCGGCTCAGGCAGGAGCAGAACGCGCGCGCCGGCCACGGGCGCGTTCGCTTCGTCGAACACGCCGCCGGAGAGTCGCACTGGGGAGACCTCGTCTTGCGACGCCGATCCACACGTGCCGGCGGTTTTTGGAACGTCACACGTCAGTGCGGCGATCAGCGCGAAGCCGACGAGCATCAGAGGCATCATGAGCGATTTGTGGGCCGGGTCTTTCCGGACCCAGCTCGATCAGGCGGGTCCAAAAGGACCCGCCCTACGTCAGGAGACGGCTCAGCGTGTAAGGAGCGCCGCGAGAAACGCGAAGAGCGCGTTGTCGCGGTACGGGTACACGTCCACGTGCGAACGCAGCGCCAGACGGGTGAGAGTCATCAGCGCCGTCGGTTCGAATCCGATCTTCTCGACGGCCCGTCGTGACGGCGTGTTGTCCTCGGCGACCTTCGTGATGACGGTCGTCACGCCGTCTCGCGCGAGATGATCGGCGATGGCGGACCACGCGCCAGCGGCAAGGCCGCGTCCTCGATGTGCCGGCGCGGTTACCGAGTCTTCGAGGCAGACCGTCGCGGCCGGCAGCGGCAGCCAGCCGCGTGGCGCAGCGAGCACCGGTGTGCGATCGCGGAAAACCCAGCACGCGAATGCCGGCCGCTCGCCCGCGCGCACCAACCAGAGGTCCGCGCCGGCGCGATGGCGCTGCGCCGCCTCATGGCCGCCGATTGTGGGCAGCTGCTCGAGCAGCGGCAGATCGGCCGCGCGCGCCCGGCTCAGCGCGTACCCGTCGGGAAGATCGACGCTCGCACGAGGCGCGGTGAGATCGAGCGCGTACCAGACGTGGCGCTCCTGCAGATAGAGCGCGTGCGAAATCGATCGGCCTGCCAGTGCGACCACGCGCGTCGCCGTACCGGCAAAACCATAACGGCGCACGCTTCGCTGTGCGTGCGCGATCATCGTCTCCACGGTCACGTCTCTCATATGGCGTTCGGCTCCTTTGTGGCGGAGCGGCGCACGCCGGCCGTCAGGATCCAATTGACAGGGCCGCGTCGAGACGGGCCTAGTGTCGAGGCAGCACCCGCCTTGGCGCGGTCTGCGCCACGTGCGTCGGTTCCCACGTCGTGGGCTGCAGCCCACGCAGGAACCGGACGAAGCCCAGCACGATGCTCCAACTCAGGAGACAGATAACATACGGGACGGCGAGGAGACGCGCGACGCGACCGCGCCGGCCGCGCAGAACCAATCCCCCGATCGCGAACGCGTAAAAGAGGGTTTGCGCGTCGAGGGCCCACCGATAGAAAGACCAAGACGAGGCGAGGTTCAGACTTGCTGTGAGCGCCGCCAGATGCAGCAGGGGCAGGCACAAACGCAGGCCCTTATGTGAGAGCGTCTGGAACCACAGTCGATTGTTCAGCGGGTCGAACACCCAGCGTTCCCGCGCGAGCAGTTGGAAGTTGCCGGCGCTCGTCCGCACTTTGCGCGCGAGCTCGCGCCGCGCCGTCGCCACGACGCCGTCGAACGCGCGCGCGCCCGGTTCGAACAAGACGCGGTAGCCTCGCCGGACGATTCGCAGCGGGATCAACACGTCGTCGAGGATCGTGTCCTCGGGAATCGGCTCGAACAGCGCCCGGCGGATCGCGTAGACCGCTCCGGTCGCGCCGATGGTCGAATCCACGGCGCTTTCACTCTGGCGAATCAGCTTTTCGTAGCGCCAGTACCAGCCGACGCCGCGGCCCAGGGTCGGGCTCGCCGCGTCGTTCAGCATGAGCTCGCCGGACACCGCGCCGACCGACGGATCCGCGAACGCCGCCACGATCGCCCAGAGCGCGCCCGCTTCGATCCGCTGGCGCGCGTCGGCCAGCACGACGATCTCGCCGGCGAGGTGGGCCAGGACGTCGTTCAGCACGGCCGGCTTGCCGCGCCGCCGTGTGAACCCGAGAACGCGGACGCCCTCCCGTTCGTAGGCGCGCGCGATCGCGGCGGTGTCGTCGGTCGAGCCGTCGGAGGCGATGACGATCTCGAGGCGGTCGGCAGGATAGTCGAGCGACAGGAGGTTCTCGATCTTCGCGGCGATGGCGTCGCCTTCGTTGTGCGCGATCACCAGCACGCTGACCGCCGGCGCGATCCGGCGGCGGCGCGATCGTTGCGGCCGAAGCCGTGCCCAGGCCGTGATGAGCAGCGGATAACCGACGTAGGTATAGGCAAGCAGCAGCGCGGCCGCCCAGAACGCTGCGTGCGCGCCGGCCTGGCGCGTCGGGCTGTCGCCGTCCGACAAATGACCAGATGGTCGTGTTGGCGGCCGCTTGTCGCCGGCGGGCCGTGCCTGCTGGCGGTCCGCGCCGCCCGCGGCGCTCGTGAGCGCCGCGACGTCCACGCCGATGTCGGTCCCATCCGTGCCGGCGCGGCGCAGCGCGCTCGAGTCTTGCAGGCCGTAGCCCTGCGCCCGCCAATCCACGAATTTCACCGCGTCGAACGACGCGGGGAAAAAGTTGTCCGGTGGGTATCTGAGCGCATCGCCTCCGACAATCGCGTTGCGCCGGAAGAGGGCGTCGGGAAAGTAGCGATCGAGCGAGGGAAGCCCGATCCCGCTGTCGCTGCCGATGAGCCCGTACAGATTGTGCAGCACGATGTTGTTGCGGAAGACGAAACGCGGGTGCGGGAGCGTGTCTCCGCCGATCAGGAAGCTGTCGGTCTGCGACGCCGTGTTGTGATCGATGACGACGTCACTCGTTCCGCTGAGCATTTGAAACAGTCGGCCCGAGGTCCAGATCCCGCCGACGTCGTCGAACAGGTTGTTCTGAATCAACACGCGCTGCGTCGGCCCGCTCGGATGATTGTCGTCCCGGCCCAGCATGTTGACGCCGGCGGCGACGTGGCGGACGACGTTGTTGGTGAAGCGCACGTCTTCCACGCTCGACCACGGGGCGCCGCCGTCCTGGTTGCGCACGGTGAAGAGAATCGCGAAGCCGTTCTGCGCCTGCGGCCAGTTGTACTCGAGGATGTTGCCGTCGATTAGCACGCGTCGGGCGTTTTTCAACTCGAACAGGTTCTTGACCGTCCACGGCGTTCCGGCATAAGTCCGATCGTCGCTCTTCCAGGTGAGCGACTTGATCATGTGGTTGTGTCGGATCTCGATGTCGGACGGCACCAAGTTTGGGGTCGACGGATCGGCGCCGCCGAACAACACGTTCTCGCCCGCGGCCTCCAGGTGGTTGTTGATGATCGCGAACGGCCCGGGGCCGTCCCATCCGGCGATGGCCTGCGAGTCGGCGCCGACTTCCTTGAAGTCGGACAGATACGAGTTGATGACTGCGGTCGCCCCGCCGTTGAGCGCGATGCCTCGCCGGCCGCCCACGCGCGGATCGCCGTGCAGGTAACAACGATCGAACACGATGTCGCCCGGCGGTGGAGTCCCGCCGATTGAGACGAGCGCGGTCAAGAACGTGCCGGCCTCCGGCCGGATCTCGATGCCCACGAACCGATACCCTCTGACGCCGGACGGAATGATGAGGACCGGGCTCGACGTTGCCGTCAACGTCGGCATGCGGTCGGCATAGGACGGGTCAATGCGAGAGCCTGGTGTGGGGAGGCTGCTGGAAGGCGCATCGGTGGTGACCACGATCCACGCCGAGCCCGGCTTGGACGATAGGGTGAACGGGCCGCGATACACGACGCCGGACTGGAGAACGATGGTGTCGCCGCCGCTCGCAGCGTCGAGCGCGGCGCGCAAGTCACGGCTCGAGGCGACCGGCCACGCACGGCCGGCCATGCTCGGTGCGCTCGTATCGATCCGCACGCGAGGAAGTTCGGGCGGGACCGGTGGGCGCGCGGCCGGCGCGACAACGCGATCCAGGTCAGGCGATCTGACCTGCTCGGCGGACGAGGCGCCGAACACGATCGTGAGCGCCAGCGCAAGACTCAGAGGGAGGCGCATGTTCAAGCCACGATCGTCACGAGGGCTTTCGCGGTCGATTGGAGTTGACCGCGCGTGAGATCCAGCACGATGTGTCGCTCGTCGGCCGCGTCGAGGACGTTCGCCGCGTCGAGGCCCGCGTTGCCAATCACGAGGACTTCGGCGTGTCGGAGGATCTCGTTCGCGTCGTCGCACATCAGCGACGCGATGTGCGGAATCTGATCCTGGATGTAGCGCTGGTTCGCGCCGACGAGGCGAGGCAGCGCGACGCCGCGATCCAGCACCCTGACGTCGCAGCCTTTCCCGATGAGCCCTTCGACCAGCGCGACCATCGGGCTCTCCCGGAGATCGTCGGTCCCGGCCTTGAACGCCAGCCCCACGACGCCGATTCGGCGTTTGCCGGTGTCCATCACGGCGTCCACGGCCCGGCGGATCCGCGCGTCATTCGCGGGCAACAGCGTCGACAGGAGCGGCAGCGTCAGGTCGGCGCTGCGGCCCGCGCCGAGCAGCGCGCGCAGATCTTTCGGCAGGCAGGATCCGCCGAACGCGAAGCCAGGGCGCAGGTACGCTTCCGAGACGTTCAGCTTGCGGTCCATCAAAAAGATCCGCATCACTTCCTGCGGGTCGATGTCGAAGGCGTCGCACAGGTCACCGATCTCGTTCGAGAAGCACACTTTCAGCGCGTGGAACGCGTTGCAGGCGTACTTGACGATCTCCGCGGTGCGGATTCCGGTCTGCACGAACGGCGCCGTGATGGAGGGATACAACGACCGAACAAGCGCGCCGGTCTCCGAATCGGCGCAGCCCACGAGCGTCATGGGCGGTTGCGCGAAGTCGCGCAGCGAGGATCCTTCCCGCATGAACTCGGGGTTCACCGCGACGCGCACGCGGCGCGCGGCGCCGGGACCGGCGCCGTCGAGCAGCGCCGGCAGGATGGCGCGCTCCGTCGTGCCCGGCAGCACGGTGCTGCGCACGACGACGGTGTAGGTCTCGCGGCGGGCGCACAGCGCGCAGCCGATGTCGCGCGCCACGCGCTCGACCGCGCCGAGCGACAGGCGACCGTGCGGGCCGCTCGGTGTCCCGACGCAGATCATCGCGAGATCGGAGGCGGCGACCGCCTCGGCGATGTCGGTGGTCGCGCGCAAGCGTCCCATCTGGACGACGCTCGCGAGCAACTTCGGGAGCCCCGGCTCGCCGACCGGCGACGCGCTGGCATTGATCTGCCGGACTTTCTCGGCATTCACCTCCGCGCCCACCACGGTGTGGCCGTCGTTGGCGAGCGACGCGGCGGTGACGCAGCCGACGTAGCCGAGCCCGAACACGCTAATGCACATACTGAGCCGCCTCCGTGCAGGCGGCCTCGAACTGCCGCGCCACCTGCGTCCACGAGTACTTCTCTTCCACGAGCCGCCGTCCGGCCGCGCCGAGCGCGCGCCGTCGCGCCGGGTCGCGCAACAGCGAGACGACCGCGTCGGCGAATGCCCGCGGTTCATCGGCCTGCACGAAGTGCACGCCGGGCGCGATCGGGAGTCCTTCGGCGCCGACCGATGTCGACACGACCGCTTTGCCCATGGCGAGCGCTTCGAAAATCTTGAGGCGCGTTCCGCCGCCGACGCGCAGCGGTACGACGTACACGCTCGCCCGGTCGACGAACGGGCGCACGTCGGGGACCGTGCCGGTGACGCGTCCGCCGGCCGCCTCGACGGCGGCGCGGAGTGGGGCACTCGGCGCGCGACCCACGACGCTCAACGTCACGGCTGGTACGGCCGCGCGGATCCTCGGGAGGATGGCGTCGACGAAATTCAGGACGGCGTCTTCATTCGGAAACCAGTCCATCGACCCGGTGAACACCAGCTCGGCCGCGGCCGCGCGCGCGCCGTTCGGATGAAAGTAGGAGGTGTCGACGCCCGTCGGCACGACGCGCAGGCGCGGACCGGCGTTCGGCGTCAGCGCCGCCAGCGCCGCACGATCCGCAGCAGGGCGCGCCGCGCCTTCCGAGGCTCGACCATCGCCAATCGTTTCCAGATCGCGTGCTCGACGTTGTGTGCGAACAAGACGACTGGCACCGGCCCGTCCAGTGGCACGTTGGGCGCCGCGGCCAGGAAATCCGCGACGCACAGATCGAGCGCCTGTCGCGAGAGCCGCCGCTCGGCCTCCGCGCGCAGCGGCGGCACTCTCCAGCGCCAGAGGTCGACCGGTAGCGGGGACAGCCACGAGCGCCCGAGCGCGTACGCGAAGCTCGCGCTCCCATGCTTCGCTGGGTCGTGCGCAACCGAGAAGACGTCGACCCCCGGCAGCTCGCGCGCGAGACACTCCGGGTCCTCGTGCGCGGCGTGGGTGGTGAGCAGCGTGACGTGATGGCGCGCCGAGAGTTCCTTGAGGATGTGAAAGCTGCGCAGGCGTCCGCCGGTGCTCAACGGCCACAGTCCGCCGACTTTGACCCAGAGAATGCGCATCACGCCGCCTTCAGCAGACTCGCCGCGTCCTCGCCCTCGACGACTACGCGATGCCAGATTTCCAAGTTGAGAAGAAGCCAGAGCCGATCGCCGTGCGCGGCCGCGCCGGCGCGGTGCTCCTCGGCGAGACGCCGGAGCGCGTCGCCGGCGAAGTACCCGCGCGCCAGCGCGCGGCGCCCGAGCACGAGCTTTT
>JACPZV010000214.1 GCA_016195295.1 Acidobacteriota bacterium | reverse complement strand
TTCTCGAAGTGCACGAAGACCCGGCGCGGGCGAAGAGCGACGCACAGAACGCCTTGCGACTGGATGCGCTTGAGCCGCTCCTGCGCCGGCTCGTCGCGATCGACGCGATCGTGAAAGACGCCAAGGCGGTCCATGGCTGACCGCTCGCTCGCGCGGAAGGTGCTCGAGACGGAAGCCGCGGCGATCCTGGCGCTCGTCGATCGGCTCGACCAGCGCTTCGACGCCGCCGTCGAGCTCCTCCGCCAGTGCAAGGGCCGCGTGATCCTCACCGGCATGGGCAAGTCGGGCATCATCTGCCGCAAAATTGCGGCGACGCTCACGAGCACCGGTACGGCCGCGTTCTTTCTCCATCCGGCGGAAGCGATTCACGGCGACCTCGGCGTCATCCAGGCCGACGACGTCGTCGTCGCGCTGTCGAACACCGGCGAGACGGCGGAGCTGCTGCATCTGCTCGAGACGATCCGCCGGCTCGGCGCGAAGCTCGTCGCGATCACGGGCGATCCGAAATCGTCGCTCGCGCAGGCGGCCGACGTCGCGCTCGACTGCAGCGTCGCGGAAGAAGCCTGCCCGATGAACCTGGTGCCCACGGCGAGCACGACCGCGGCGCTCGCCATCGGCGACGCGCTGGCGATGACGCTGCTCGTCGAGAAAGGCTTTCGCCAGGAAGACTTCGCGAAGCTGCACCCGGGCGGCAAGCTGGGCAAGCGGCTCATGCGCGTCGAGGCCCTGATGCACACGGGCGCGCACTGCCCCATCGTCCGCGCCGACTCGCGGATGCGCGACGTCATCTACGAAATGTCGAGCAAGGGGCTCGGCATGGCTTGCGTCGTCGATGGCCCCGGAGAGAATGCCGCGCTGCTTGGCATCATCACCGACGGCGACCTCCGGCGACACATGGAGCGCGGCGGCGAGATTCTCGATTTGCGCGCGGCCGACGTCATGACCCGTAATCCCGTGTCCGTCCTCCGCAGCACGCTCGCCGCCGAAGCGCTCAACATCATGGAGCAGCGAAAGATCACGTCCATCGTCGTCGCCGACGGCGATCGGCCGAAGCGGATCGCGGGCGTCGTGCACTTGCACGACTTGTGGCGAATGGAGATGTTTTAAGAGCGGGTTCAGTGTTCATGAACTCCTACACGCCGCTGCTGGCCGCGCTCGTCTTCCTTCTCATCGGCCTCGCCGCGGGAAAGGCGTGGGAGCGGTACAAGCTGCGCGACGGCACCTGGATCGATCGCCGACGGGCGCGCGAGTCGCCGCACTACATTCTCGGCCTCAACTTTTTGGTGGCGAATCAGATCGACCAGGCGATCGAGGAGCTGACCCGCGCCGCCAGCCTCGACGCCGACGCGCTCGAAGTGCACATGATCCTCGGCAACCTGTACCGGGAAAAAGGTCAGGTCGGCAAGGCCATTACCGTCCACCAGCAGCTCCTGCAGCGACCGCGGCTGAGCCGCCTCGAACATGCGCACGTGCTGCTCTGCCTCGGCCTCGATTACAAGCGGGGCGGGTTCGTCGAGCGGGCGCTCGAAGCCTTCACTGAAGTGCTGCGGCTGGACCCGAAGAACGAATACGCGCTCCTCAACCTGCAGAAGCTGCACGAGGAGCAGCACCAGTGGACGGAAGCGTACGACACGCGGCGGCGCTTGTCGAAGCTCGCCGACACGGATTCACGTCCGCAGAGTCAAGCGATTCTCGCGTTTCTCGAAAACGAGATCGGACTCGAGGCGGTCCGGCGCAAGGACTATTCGGAAGCCGTGCGCCGCTTCGAGGCCGCCATCGACCTTGACGCGCGAGCCGTGCCCGCGTACCTCAACCTGGGCGACGTGCGTCTCGCGCAGGGGAACGAGCGCGAGGCGGCGGCGATCTGGGAGCGCGTGGTCGACGTCGCGCCCGACCGCGCGTATCTGGCATTCGATCGGCTCGAGGCGCTGGCCAGCCGCACGGGGAGCCCCGAGCGATTCACGCGACTGTGTCGCCGGCTCATCGACGAGAACGCTCAGGACTGGCGCGCCCGCCTGGCGTTGTCACGTCACCTCGCGCTATCCGGCCAGCATCGCGAAGCGCTCGACCTGCTGTTCGCCGCGCTCGTGCAGAACCCCCACGCGCTTGGCATTCATCAGGCCATCTGGCGCGCCCTCGGACAGCTGCATCACCCCGCGTCGCTGGTCGATCGATACAGCGAATTGACGCGGCACGCGGTCTTCTATCTCGACCCCCACGTCTGCATGCGCTGCCGATACCGGAGCACCGAGCTCCTCTGGCAGTGTCCGCACTGTCACGATTGGAACACCTTCGTCGAAGAGCGCATCGCGCCCGCGCAGGACGCGACGGAGGTCGAGGTCTGAGTTCGAGGTCGTTGGGAGGCCGACATCGGCGGCGGCGCGACCACTATCCGCAGCCGTACGACCATCATCCGCAGCGGTACGGCAGTCATCCGCTCGAGGTCTCCGATTCGAACGACCGGGCATCTTCGTACGAGCGAACACCCGGGCTGAGCTTCGTCGTCTGTATCGCCGCGGCGGAAATGACCACGTGTGAATACGTTCGGCGAATGCGCTGGCCGCGGCGACGTGCTCGCTCGATCGCCGATTCGCTCTGAGTCTGACGTGGCACAACACGCGTGCTAACTCGCGCTGGAACCGACGGCCGGCGCGCCTCATTATCTATACACTGCGGTGGCGCGCCGCCCGCGGTTCAGCGCGACCGTCTAGGTCAGCGGACACGGCGAGGCTAGGAGAGGCTACGAAGTCCTCTTTCACCGCGACGGCTACAATCTCGACAAGTGGAACGACGTCGAGCGACTGACGGATATCGAGAACGGAAAGTACGACTTGCTGTTGCTTGATATGCAGGGCATCGGGCGCCAGGAATCTGCCGAGCAAGGATTCGGCATTCTCAAACACCTCAAGGCCAGGTGCCCTACACTCGTAATTGTTGCCTATTCAAATGCAGATTGGGGCCTCAAGTACCAAGAGTTCTTTAAGTTGGCCGATGCAGTTCTTCCGAAAAGCGCCGACTATGTCGAGTTCAAGAGGCGGGTTGATGACCTTCTCGCATCGCGCTTTTCCCTTGGCTTCTACATAGCGAGGATCGAGAGTGCCTTCCCCTTCCCGTGTTTCTTCTCCTGTGTGGCGAGGAACTTCTTGCCGCGGGTCGCATGCCGGAGAAAGAGGATCGCGGCTTCCGAGAAGGCCCACTTGAGATGCAGGTTGCCCATCTTGGCGCCACTGGTCCCAGCATCTTGCCGCCCGATTGCTTCCGGCCTTTGACCAGCCGGGCATAGGACGCGAATTCCTGCACGCGATCGAACCGGCTGATGTCATGAATTTCGTACAGGATGGTCAGCGCGAGTACTTTCCCGAATGCCGGACACGGATTGCAGGCGGTGACACGCGGCGGCATCGTGCCGTTGTGCGTCGCGGACGAGCGTCAGCTCGAGGTCGGTGATGAAGGCGTCGTACCGCTCGAGCAGCGCCAGGTCGACTTCAATGCTCGTGCGGACGCTGGGATCGGGAAAGTAGTCCGGCACGCCATCCCGATTCGCCGGATACGCGAGCCGACGCTCGAAATCTGGAAGATTGTACTGCGCGCGGGTGTTTTGAATGTGGGCCAAGCGCTGCCCACGCTTGCGCACCAGATGCAGTCGCCGCCGCAGTAAATCGCGCGTCGACCGCATGGTGGCCGGATAGACGTAGGACTGCGGCAGCAGGCCCCCGCGTAGGAGGCTTGCGTTTTGTGCGAGTCGATCTTGTCGTTTTTTGGATTTGCCGCCGTGGATGGCCTTCATCGCGAGCGCATGGCCCAGCACGAACGCGATGCCTTCGGCGGCGCGGACGTCCGCGAGCCAATACCAGGTGAACATGCACTCGGCCGCGACGACGAGATCGTCGCGGTACGGGGCGACGATCTCGAGGAACGCCTCAGGCGTCGATTTCACGTGGCGGTGCACCAGCACCTGGCCGGCAGCGTCGAGGATGCAGACGTACATGGTCCTCACGTGGAGATCGATTCCGCAATAGTGACGGTGCTGGCAGTTGTAGAATCGCATCGGTCCTCCTCCTGTGCGGTTGCGCATTAACCCTGCGCCAGCCTCCTGGCAATCAGTAGGCGGCAGGGGGAGGCCTGAATAAGAATCAGCGCGCTGGACCAGACGGCGCGTGGAACGTGAGCGCCGCTGGTTAGCGCGGATCGTTGGCGACACTCGTACTTTCCGAGAGGCGCGTTCTTCGAAGAGAAGTCCAAGGTCTTCTTGATCTTCGGTCGTTCTCATGATACAGAAACCGCCGACCGGACCAAGAACTCGACGCGCCTGGGAGTGGGCGGACGTAGCTCCAACTCTCTCGAAGAGTGTCGTCCTGCTCTTCTTGGTCGCGATTCGGGTTGCAAAGGATGTCGGCATCGCCGGAATCCTGCTTGTCGGCCTGTTTGCTGTGCACATCATACGGGACCGTTTGTCTGTCCCCGGATGGGCTGCCAGCTGGGTTGTCGAAATGCATGAGTGGGCGACCATCATCTCCTACGCGATCTTTGCCATCTTGCTCGTCTGGGATATGATCGATGTCCATAAGGGGCCACCCCAATGAGCAACAGCCAACTCAGAGCGTTCGCAGACAGAGAGCTTCGTGACCTCTCGGCGAAACTGCGGTTCGCCCTGGTGTCCGTCGTCATCCTTCCGCCCGTTGCCGCGACACTCACGACTCTTGGTGTTCCCCGGCCAGTTGCAGCGGTCACCGTTTTTGCTGGCTTGGCTCTATTCCTGCTGGCGTTCGTTGTGGCGCGAATCAGCGAGAATGCTCACGTCACGCCAGAGGAGTACGAACGCCAGAAGATAGCTGAGATACTCGCAGGGCTTTCTTCTGGCCCAGCGATGGTCCACCCGATCCCCTCCTGGGAGGGACGAATCCTGCGGGTCACCGGTCGCCTCGCTCAGCTGTTCTCCAATAAACCGGTCAGCGGCAGTAGCCGAGCGGCGGTCGCTCAGTAGCTGAACATTCCTGGAACTTGACCGTGGCTGTCCGTGTCGCCTAACAGCGGCTGCACCCGGCCGTGTGAACCATGAGCGGCCGCGGGTGAGCCGCATGGCGTTGGGCCGTCGAAGAAGAACGAGCAACGCTGAGACTCGAGGTGTGGACGCTTTTGCCCTTTCGCTGATCAAGGCCGAGAAGCAAGCTCGTCGGCTCGTGACCTACTTCATCTACCAGCACACGATAACCAACCTCAGCGACGAAACAGGTCCCGGCGACGAACGTTCACAGACGCTGCCCTCCGTGTAACTTCACATAGACGTCGTCGACCTGGCGATCGGTGTCCTCGACACTGCCATCGGTACGGATCACGAAGTCCGCGCGCGCGGCCTTTTCGTCGGTCGGCCACTGCGCCGCCAGACGCGCACGCGCATCGGGTTCGCTCAGTCCGCGAGCCATGAGCCGCGCGATCTGAAGATCGGGCGAACACGTCGTGACGATCACCCGCTCGAACTTCTTCTCCGCGCCGGTCTCGTACAGCAACGGCACATCGACCACGGCGATCGGCGGGTTGCTGATTAACTGAAAGGCCCGGAGGCCCGCTTCAATCGCGCGATACACAGCGGGATGGACGATCGCTTCGAGATCTCGTCGCGCCGCAGGGTCGGCGAAGACGACGGGCGCGAGCTTGGCGCGGTCGACGCTGCCATCGGCGGCCAGCATCTCCGTACCAAAGCGCGCGGCAACCGCGGACGTCGCCTCGGTCCCCGCCGCCATCACGCCACGGGTGAGAACGTCGGCGTCAAGGCACGGCACGCCGCGCCGCCGGAACTGATCGAGCACATGGCTCTTGCCGGTCGCGATACCGCCGGTGAGAGCGACCTTGATCATCTTGGGTCAGGTGAGGCGGGTGGGTCGGGTGGGTCGGGTGGGGCGGGTGGGTCAGGCTCTTCCCTACCCGGCCTACCTGCCCTACCGGCCCATAAAGCGTTCTTCCGCGGCCCTCACCGTATTCTTCAGCAGCATCGCGATCGTGAGCGGACCGACGCCGCCCGGCACCGGCGACAGCGCGCCCGCGATGTCGGCCACGCCCGGGTGTACATCACCGACGACGAGCGACCCTCGGCGGATGAACGCCTCGTGCCGCTTCGAGCCCGGAGGGAATATTCGTTCGATCAGCTCGCGATCGCGGACCTGCGTCGTCCCAACGTCGACCACCACGGCCCCCGGCTTCACGAATTCCCGCGTCACGAACGCCGGCCGGCCGACAGCTGAGACGAGGATGTCGGCTTCGCGGGTGACTCGAGGCAAATCGACGGTTCGCGAATGGCAGATCGTCACGGTCGCATGGCGCTGCAGCAGCAACAACGCCAGGGGCTTGCCCACGATATCGCTGCGGCCGACGACGACCGCGCGAGCGCCGGCAATGGCGACGTTCGATCGATCGAGGAGCTCGATGACGCCGGCCGGCGTGCACGGCACAAGGACCGCGCGATTCTGCACGAGGCGTCCGACATTCACCGGATGAAGGCCGTCGACGTCCTTGTCCGGCCTCATGGCGTCGAAGATCCGCGCCTCGGCTTCGGCGCCCATCGCCGCCGGCAAAGGCGATTGGACGAGGATGCCGTCGTGGACGTCGCTCCGATTCAGCCGCTCGACCGCTGCCAACACGTCGCCGAGGGGCGCGGTGGCCGGCAGCCGCTCGAGGTCGGCGC
>JACPZV010000213.1 GCA_016195295.1 Acidobacteriota bacterium | reverse complement strand
GGGCGCGAGCGCGGGCGGCGGCGCGCTGGCGGCGCTCGTTGTCTTGTTCGTGCTCGCCGGCGATCCCGAACGCCTGGGCCGGACGATGGCCCGTCTCGGGCAAGTCGTGCCGTCCGCGCTCGCCGGGCTGATCGCGCGGATCGCCGAGAAATTCGCGCGCGGTCTCGGAGCCATGCGCCGGCCCGGTCCGCTGTGTGTGGCCCTCGCCTGGTCCTTTCCACTCTGGCTCTCGATTGCGGCCGGCATCTGGGCGGTCGCGATGGCGTTTCGATTGGCGGTCCCCTTCACCGGGTCGTTTCTGCTGATCGCGTTGCTCTCTTTGGGCGTTGCGGTGCCGACCCCGGGCGCCATCGGGGGATTTCATGAGGCGTTTCGGATTGGCGCCACCACGTTCTTCGGAGCGCCAGACGCGGCCGCGGTGGGCGCCGCCATCGTCTTGCACGCGTTCTCCATCGGTCCGGCCCTGCTGCTGGGCGTCTTGTTCGCGGCCCAGGAAGGGTTGAATCTTGGCAGCGTGCAGCAGCTCGCCAGTCAGGCGGAGCTGGGCACCAGGCGTAGCGTCACATGAAGTGTCCGTATTGCAGTCATCTCGGCGACAAGGTCGTGGATTCGCGCGAGTCGAAGGAGGGCGAGGTCATTCGCCGCCGCCGCGAGTGTTTGGACTGCGGCAAGCGTTTCACCAGCTACGAGCGGATTGACGAGATCCCGTATATGGTGGTGAAAAAGGACGGGACGCGCGAGCGGTTCGAACGACAGAAGCTGATCGCGGGCTTGCTGAAGGCCTGTGAGAAGCGGCCAGTCAAAGTCGCCGACCTCGAAGCGGTCGCCGATCGCGTCGAAGCGACCCTCCAGGAGCGACCCGAGAAGGAAATCGCGACCGCCGACATCGGCGCGTTCGTGATGGAGGAGCTCAAGAAGCTCGACAAGGTGGCGTACGTCCGATTTGCCTCGGTGTACCGGCACTTCCGCGACCTGGGTGAATTCATGAGCGAGCTCAAGGACCTGCTGAACGTCAAAGAGTGAACGCCCGAACCGCAGACAACCACCGACGAGACTTATGCCCGCGACAGTGACGTCCATCACGCCGAGACGGACGAGCGGGGCCGGGCCGACGCCCCCTCCGGCGCGACGACGGTTCCGGGATAATCCGCGGCTCATCCTGACCGGCATCGGTGTGCTCGTGGTCGTGTTCCTCGCGCTGGTCGCCATCGCGCGCGGCACCACGCCCTTCTCCCTGGACTTCCTGAGCGAGTTCGTTCTCTATGCCCTTTCGGCCGTCGACCTGACGATGTTGGTCGCGCTGGTGTTCGTCCTGGCGCGCAACTTGATCAAACTCTTTGTCGAGCGCCGCCGAGCGCTGCCATTTGCCCGATTCCGGGCCAAGCTCGTGGTGCTGCTGCTCGCGATGACGTTCGTGCCGGCCGTGCTTGTCCTCATTGTCGGCAGCGAGCTCATCAACCGCAGCGTCGATCGCTGGTTCAACGCGCCAATGGACGAGGTGCTGTCGTCCGCGAACAGAATCGCGAGCGACTACTACCACGAGCGCCAAATGTTGGTGAGCGATCATGCCCGCCGCCTGGCGCGCGCGCTGTCGGCGGTGGACTTGACGAACAGCGACGTGCGCCCGATTCGCGATCTGCTGGCCCCCGACGTGACGCTGCAGCGCGTCCAAATGGTGCAGGTGTACCGCGTCGCCGGTTCGACGCGGTCGCTGCCCAGTCTCGAGCCCGTGGTCGACGTCGCGGTGCCCCAGCTCCCACCCGGATACAGCCGCGCGGCGACCGATCGGCTCGCCGCGCAGGCCCTGGGCGGGTCAGCCGAAACCTCGGTCGAGCGGTTGGGAGACTCTGGCGACCTTCTGCGAGCCGCGGCCGTCATCAAATCGAAAACCGGCGAAACGATCGGCGTCGTGGTCGCGACGGATTACCTGACCGGAGAGCTGGCCGCGCGCGCGCGCCGGATGACGCGAGCCTTCGAGGACTACAACCAACTGCGCGTCCTCAAGCGGCCGCTGGCCGGCGTCTACCTCTCGTTCTTTCTGATGGTGACGCTGACGATTCTCGTCGGTGCCACGTGGATGGGTCTGTACATGGCGAAGCGGATCACGGGACCGGCGCAACAATTGGCCGCCGCCGCTCGCGAGATCGGGGCCGGCCGCCTCGACCAGCGTGTCGAGCCGCAGAGTCACGACGAGTTCGGTTCGTTGGTGGAGGCCTTTAACGCGATGGCGAGCGAGCTCGCGACGAGCCGGCGCCGCGTCGAGCGGAGCACGGTTGATCTCGAGCGCAAGCACCTGGAGGTCGAAGGGCGCCGGCGCTACATCGAAACGATTCTGAAGCGAATCACGACCGGCGTGGTTTCCGTCGACCGGGCTGGCCAGATCACGACGATCAACAGCGCGGCGGCGCGCCTGCTGGGTCTGGACGCGCAAGTCGTCGGGCAGCCCGTGCCGCTCGTGTTCGGTCGCCAGGACCTCCAGCCGTTTGGCAAGTTGCTCTCCGGCGCCGCGCGGGAGAAAACGGACCCCACGGCGCACGAGATCGCGCTGGCCCGTGACGGGCAGGAGCTGCATCTGGCGGCCGTGGCGGCCGCGCTGGTCGGCGACAGCGGCGCGCCCGAAGGCGCCGTGCTCGTCATCGATGATGTGACCCCGTTGATTCGCGCGCAGAAAGTGGCGGCCTGGCGCGAGGTGGCGCGGCGACTCGCCCACGAGATCAAGAATCCGCTGACGCCGATTCAACTTTCGGCGGAGCGGCTGCGGCGACACTTCGCGAGCGCGCCGGCTGAGACGCGGGGGATCGTCGACGAATGCACCGAAACGATCGTTGGGGAAGTGGAATCGCTCAAAGGACTCGTGGACGAGTTCTCGCAGTTCGCGCGGATGCCGTCGCCGCGCACGGTGCCGACCGATCTCAGTCAGCTCCTGGCGGATACGATCGCGCTCTACAATGGCATCTTCACCGACGTGCGTCTCGAACAGCGGTACGCCTCAGGCGTGCCGCTGGTGAAGCTCGACGCCGAACAGATCCGGCGCGTGATCATCAACCTTGTCGACAATGCGATTGAGGCCATGGAGCGTCGTGGCTGCATCGCCGTGGAAACACAGCTTGACGCGGCCAACAACGTGGTCCGCGTGATCGTGGCCGACGATGGTCCGGGGATTCCCGCGGCTGAGCGCGAAAAGCTGTTCCTCCCGTACTACTCGACGAAGCGGCGGGGCAGCGGGCTCGGTCTCGCGATCGTGCGCCGCATCATCGCGGAACATGGCGGGAACATCGACGTCGGTGATAACACGCCCCGCGGCACCCGCTTCACCATCGAGCTGCCCTGTTGAGACCCACGATTCTGATCGTCGACGACGAACCCGGCGTGCGGACCGCGCTGAGCGGTGTGCTGCGCGACGAAGGGTACGGCGTCGAGGCCGTGTCGAGCGGTGAAGCGTGCCTCGAACGCGTGACGCGCGGGCCCGTCGACCTCATCGTCCTCGACGTGTGGTTGCCTGGGATGGACGGTCTCGCGACGCTGGCGCGGCTACGCGAGCGCCAGGTGGACGCGCAAGTGGTGTTGATCTCGGGCCACGGCAATATCGAATCGGCCGTACGGGCGATCAAGCTCGGCGCGTTCGACTTCGTCGAGAAACCACTCTCGCTCGAAAAGACGGTGCTCGTGATTCGCAACGCGCTGCATCAGCGTCGCCTCGAGGCCGAGAACCGCGTGCTGCGCGCGCGGGTCGATCGCCAGCAGTCGATGGTGGGCGAAAGCTACGCGATGCGGCAGTTGCGCGAACAGGTCGCCATGGCGGCGCCCACCAACGGCCGCGTGCTCATCTACGGCGAAAACGGCACCGGCAAGGAGCTCGTCGCGCGGACGATTCACCAGTTGAGCCGGCGTCGCGCGGCGGCGTTCGTGGAAGTGAACTGCGCGGCGATTCCCGAAGAGTTGATCGAAAGCGAACTCTTCGGCCACGTGCGCGGCGCGTTCACCGGCGCGGTCGCGGATCGACGCGGGAAGTTCGAGGCCGCCGACGGGGGCACGCTGTTCATCGACGAGATCGGCGACATGAGCGTGAAGACGCAAGCCAAGGTGCTGCGCGCGCTCCAGGAGCAGACGCTGGAGGCGGTGGGCGGCACGGCGCGCATCAAGGTGGACGTTCGCGTGCTGGCGGCGACCAACAAAGACTTGCCGGCCAAGATCCGCGCCGGCCAGTTCCGCGAGGACCTCTACTTCCGCCTCAACGTCATCCCGATTTTCGTTCCGCCGCTGCGCGATCGGCAGGAGGACATCCCGTTGCTCGCGGACCACTTCATGGCG
Organism: Acidobacteriota bacterium; assembly: GCA_016195295.1. GTDB lineage: Bacteria > Acidobacteriota > Vicinamibacteria > Vicinamibacterales > CAVVIG01 > SRVP-36. The sequence goes on along the minus strand of JACPZV010000213.1, from coordinate 2,332 downwards.
GAGTTCGCGCGCGAGTACGGCCGGCGCCTCAAGAGCCTGAACCCGGCGGCGCGCGCCGTCCTCCAGCGCTATCCGTGGCCGGGCAACGTGCGCGAGCTGAGAAACGTCATCGAGCGGCTCATGATCATGGCGCCGGGCGAGACCATTTCGACCGCCGACCTGAGCTTCCTCGATCCGAGCGCGCTTTCGCGCGGCCCCGTTCCGGATGCGCCGGGAGAGCGTCAAACGTTGCACGAGGCGCGCGACCAGTTCGAGCGCGACGTCATCCTGCGGACGCTTGCCGAGCAGCAGGGGAACATGTCGCGCACGGCCGACGTGCTCGGCGTCGAACGCAGCAATCTCTACCGGAAGATGAAGGCGTTCGGGATTGCACCGTCGCGACGATCCGACGCGGACGAGGACGGCGCGTAGTCGACGAAGCGCGGCATCGGGCGGCTGTCGAGCGGTTGCTGATCGACCCGGACGCCTCTCACCCGAGCTGTCTGAGTTTGGTCTCGAGGACCTGGTCGGCTCTGAAGTTCCCGAGCTGCAGGTAGAACTCGGCGGCGCCGCTCAGCGCGGCCGAGGGCACGAGCCCGACGATTTCGCTCTCGAGAATCGCGACGCCATAACGAGCCGCCTCGCGCTTGACCGCCTCGAAGACGCGGGCGAGAGGCGTCTTCTCGAAGTTGGACAGGTTCATCGACACCTGCACGATGCCGCGATCCGCGAGCGTGACGCCCATCGCCTTCACGTACCGGAATCCGCCGCTGCTCTGGCGGATGGCCGACGCGATCTGCTTGGCGACATCGAGGCGGTCGGTCGCGAGGTTGATGTTGTACGCGATCAGCGGCATTCGGGCGCCGACGACCGACGCGCCCGCGCTCGGATGCGGCGCCGACGGACCGAAATCCGGCGCCCAGCCCGGCGTCGTCATCTTGGCGGTCAAACCTTCGAACTCGCCGCGACGGATGTCTTCGAGATTTTTTCTCGCGGGATTCGTCGACGCTTCCTCGTACAAGTAGACCGGCACACCGTAGCGCTCCGCCACCACGGCGCCGACCTTCCGGCTGAGCGCGGCGCAGTCGGCCATCGTGACGCCTTCGATCGGGATGAAGGGCACGACGTCCACGGCGCCGAGGCGGGGATGCTCGCCGCGGTGCGTGCGCAGATCGATGTCAGCGACGGCGCGCTCGACGCGGACGAGAACGTCGCGTTCCACGCCGGCCGCGTCGCCGACAAGCGTCAGCACAGAACGATTGTGTGATGCATCGGACGAGACGTCGAGGACGCGAACGCCCGACACCTGACGGATGGCCTCGACCATCGCCGCGATGATCTCGGCTCGGCGCCCCTCGCTGACGTTCGGTACGCACTCGATGAGCATGCGGGGAATCGATTCTATCGCGCGGCGCTGTACTTCTGCCAGACGCTTTGCTATACTGGCCGCGGTTTCACAATTGCGGTATGGATGATCCACTTCGCGCCGACGGTTCACCGACGAACGACGACGCGGGTGTGGATCGCGACGAGAAGATCGAGCAACTCCTGCTGGTCGGCCTCGATCACTATTTCGCCGCGCGGTACGAACACGCCATCAACGTCTGGACGCGCGCGCTCTTCATCGACCGCAGCCACGCCCGCGCGCGCGCCTACATCGAGCGGGCCCGCAGCGCGCTCGCCGAGCGCCAGCGCGAGTCCGAGGAGCTCCTGCAAAACGGCGTCGCGGCGTTCGACCGCGGCGATGGCGAGGAAGCCCGGCGCCTGCTCCAGGCCGCGATCGATGGCGGCGCGCCGTCGGAGCAAGCGCTGGCCGTGCTCGATCGGCTCGCGCGTCTCGAGGCCGCGTCGGTTCCCGCGATGCCGGCGCGTGCCGGACGAGCAGAACGGACCAGAGCCGCGCGCGCGCCTGGCAGCCGCCGGCGGACGGTCACGGCAGCGATGATCGTCGCGGGACTCGTGGTGGCGATCGCCGCGCTGGGCGCGCGCTTCGTCACATCGTCGGACCGTTTCGAGTGGCGCTCGCTGCTCGTGCTCACCGGCGCTGATGAAGCGCCGGCGGCCGTTGTGGCCCCCGCCACGCGCGAAGTCACGCTGCCGCTGCCGCGTCGCGGTGAGATGAGCTTGGCCCGCGCGCGATCGCTCGCGGCAAGCGGGCATCTGCGTGATGCGCTCAACGCGCTTGAATCGGTTCGACCCACGGACCCGCAAAAGGCCGACGCCGATCGCTTGCGGGCCGACATTCAGCATCAGCTGCTCGCGCTGACCGACGTGCCGGGCGCGGTCTCGGCCGATCGGGAGAAAGGAGATCGGCGCCTCCCATGAAATGCCCGAAATGCGGCTACCTGGGGTT